>CALAHA010000090.1 GCA_937891565.1 uncultured Ilumatobacter sp.
CGACGAAGAGGGTGAAGAAGAGGAGCGATGAGCCGAGGTCGCGTTCGCCGACCATGACGACCACAGCGAACCCCCACGCCACGATGATCGGCAAGATGTAGCGCGGCTCGGGGAGGTAGAACGGGCCGACCTTCCAGGTCTTTGCAGCGATGAGTTCGCGTCGCTCGGCGAGATAGGCGGCGAAGAAAATGGCGAGCGCGATTTTGGCGAACTCACCGGGCTGGAAGTTGATCGGGCCGATGCTCACCCAGATGCGTGCCCCGTTGAAGGTTTGGCCGACGCCGGGCACCATGGGCAGCAGCAGCAGGAACGCTCCGGCAACAAAGAACAGCCACTTTTTGTTGGCCAGGTCGGTGGTGCGTTGAACGAACAGCAGGGTGCCGACGAAAATCCCGATTGCCATCAGGCTCCACGTGGCTTGGAGGCCAGCGAGGCGGTCGTCGAGCCGCGTGATCATCACGAAGCCGATGCCGTGGAGGAGTGCGGCGAGGGGCAAGAGTGTGCCATCGGCGCCGCGTGCGACGAGACGTATGACGATGTGTGCGCACACGAGCAGGCCGAGCAGGATGGCGACAAACACGACGATCCCCGGTGGGATTTCGGCGTTCGTACCGAGCGCGGCGACGGCGTAGGCCACAGCGGTGATCAGCCCCGCCATGACAATCAGCGTCAGTTCGGTGTTGCGTCGCCGTGCGGCAATGGGCGAGCGCGTTCGGTGACTGGGTTGATCGTCGATCAGTCCGTCAGCCATTGTGGTCATGGCGCCGTTGTGGTTGCGGCTGCAGTCGTTCGCGGTGCAGTCGTTCGCGGTGCAGTCGTTCGAGGTGTTGTTCGAGGTGCAGTTGTCGCCACGGTGACGGCACTCGTCGGCGCAACGACCTTGACCGTCGTGGGCGGCACCGTGGTGGTCGTGGTCGTCGTGGTGGTCGTGGTGGTCGTGGTGGTTGGTGGGATTGTCGTGATGAACGCGACGGCGTCGCCACGCGTGCTGAATCGGGGGCGAGCCTCGATTGCCTTGATGGTGTCGTTGTCGAGAATGCCGCGGGCGGGGCCCCCCGAATCGACCGTTGGGTCGAACCACAGCACACCGTCGGTTTGGCCCTTGTAAATGGTGGCGATGTCATCGTTGTTGAACTCGATGTAGTAGCCGCGGCGCGCCCACGAAGCAAAGACCGCGAAACCGACCACGATTGCGGCAGCGACCACCATGCTGAGAATGAACCGCTTCGGGCCGCGGTCGGACTTCTTTTCACCCGCAACAGGTTCGTTGGTCGCGCCAGTGAGCGCGTTCGCGTGGCTGTCGGCGTCGATCGAGAGGCTGCCTGCCGGCGTTGGGTCGACGTCATTGGCCCACAGGGGGACGACGTCGATTTCCAGCGTCGGGTCGGGCGGGTCGTCGCCTTCGAGGACGTCGACGACAATTACGGTGATGTTGTCGCGGCCACCGGCTTCGTTGGCTTGATCAACGAGGCGCTCGGCGGCCTCTTGCGGGTCGGTGAGGGTGGTGATTGTCTCGAGGATGTCGGGGTCGGCCACTTCGTCGACGAGGCCGTCGCTGCAGAGCAGGAACCGGTCGCCACGGATGAGGGGCAGCGTCCACCAGTCGACTTTGACGTCGGGCTCGATGCCGAGTGCGCGAGTGATGATGTTGCGGCGCGGGTGGGTGCGGGCCTCTTCTTCGGTGATGTGGCCGGTCGACACCAATTCCTGCACGTAGCTGTGGTCGATCGTGACGCGGCGCAGGCGGCCGTGGCGCAGCAGGTAGGTGCGTGAGTCGCCGACGTTGGCGAGCACGAGGGCTTCTGACGGCTCGGCAGCCCTGATCGGCGTCATTTTTCCGTCGTCGTTGACGTCGAGGTTCGGTGCGCCGCGGCCAGCGAGGTTGTCGCCGATGACCGCAATTGCGGTGACCGTGGTGCCCATGCCGGCCTGGCCAGGGTTGGCGATTGCGGCACGGAAAATGTCGCCGTTTGCATTCGAGATCGAGTCGACCACGGTGCTGGCTTCGGGGAGGCCATCGACGTCGAGGTCGGCACGGATCCGCTCAACCGCGATCTGGCTCGCGACCTCGCCGGCTTCGTGGCCACCCATGCCATCGGCAACGACATACACACCGTCGACGGCGATGAGACTGTCTTCGTTCTGTGCGCGGATTTGCCCCTGGTGCGTGGCTGATCCCCAGTTGAGCGAGGCCACTACTGCGCCTCGATCACGGTGGTGCCGACCTGGATGCGGTCGCCAGGATGGAGGAGCTTGGAGCCGACCACTTTGTTGCCGTTGTGGAACGTGCCGTTGGTCGAGCCGAGGTCTTCGAGCATTGGCTGGCCTTCGTAGTCGTAGATGCGGAAGTGCAGTTGGGAGATGAAGGAGTCGTCATCGATGGTGAACGAGCAGCTTGGATCGCGGCCAAGGGTGATTTCGCCGGACATCGCCACGGTGGTGCCGCGCCGTGCGCGCGGTTCAAGGACCACCAGTCGCCCAACGCGGCCGGATCGGCCCTTCTGCCCCTTGCGTGGCTTTTGGGCTGACCGTTGTTGGGCTGGTCGCTTTTGTTGCGCTGTCGGTGCGGTGTCTTGCCGCTGCTGTGCTGGAGCGGCCTGCGCGGGGCGTTGCTTTGGTGTGCGGACTTCGCTCCACACGGCCCAGAGGACACGTCCAAAGAAGAGGTAGAGCAGCCCGAGGAGGGCGAACTTCAAAATGTTGAGGATCTGGTCGGTCATCGCTGCGGCTGAGTTCCGTGGACGAGCACCGCGACGCTCGCGTTCAAGATGCCTCGAAGCGGATGTGCGTCGAACCGAAGCTGATGATGTCGCCATCGGCGAGGCGCTGTTCGCCGACAACACGCTGGCCGTTGATCATCGTGCCGTTGGTCGAGCCGAGGTCGACGGCAACGTATGCCTTGGTGCCGGTGCGGATTTCGGCGTGGTTGCGGCTGACGTTCGTGTCGTTGATTGAGATGGTGCATTCGGGCAACCGGCCAACAGTGGTGACGTTTTCGCCGAGGGTGACACGTTCGCCGGATGGCAGCACGAGGGAGCCCGCGCCGAGGCCGCCCGCGGCCTGCTTGAGCTGGGCGATGATGCCGAATCGGCCGGTTTTCAAGTCGTTGTCGACCATCAACCTGACAATGACTGGGCCCATGAAGTGGTAGCCCTCTTCGCGGGCGTACTCGCGTGCGGCTTCGGCGAGCTCGGTGGTGAGGGCCTCTTCGATGTCGCTGAAACCGTTGTGATCGGTGGCGCTCAGCAGGACGGTGAAGTCGTTGGGGACGATGCGGCGGCCCTTGACATCGACGTTGCGATTGTCGTCCATCTCGCGTACGAGGCGGCGGCCGAGTTCGATTGGACGGATGGATCCGCGGTTACGACGAGTGAACACACCCTCGACCATACGCTCCAAGCGCCTCTCCATTGACTGCAATCCCATGAGGGTTGCGAGGTTACTTGACCTGCGCCCCGCTCGACTGTCGCATCTGTTTGGTTTCCTGGACCGTTCCCTGTTCCGTTTGAGCTGGGTCAAAATCGGTCGTACCGCGCGTGGAGTTCCTGGGTGCACCCGGTTATCGTTCAGCCTCCACTTGCGCGAGTGGCGGAATGGCAGACGCGCCAGCTTCAGGTGCTGGTGTCCGTAAGGGCGTGGGGGTTCAAGTCCCCCCTCGCGCACAACTCAGCGGGCTGCAGCCCCTCAAGATGCTGCAGCCCGTCAAAATGCTGTCGATCCGTTGAGGCCGCTATTGCGGTTCGCCACGACGTTCGCACTGTGGTCTCAATGTCGACAACGCATTCTTTGAGTCAAACCCGTCAACCGGATGTCATTGACGTCGACTTGGACGCATTCGCGACATTGCGACACAGGGCACTGAAACCCGCTCGGTGAAATCGTTGACGCTGGTTCGCAGTTTTTTAGCGTTTCGTGCACCAAACTCGAGATCGAAAAGGACGAGCGCGATGCCCAAGGGCAAAGCTTTACACCGAAGATGATCCGAACCCGATTACGGTCGTCATCGAGTTCCCCAGTTCCGAAGCTGCGATGAACTGGAAGAAGTCGGACAACTACCAAGCGATTGTTGGGCTTCGTCTTGACAACTCAGAGGGTCCCTTGGTCATCTGTGATGGCGTCGAATAGTTGAAGGCCAGCGCGGTGGGCGACATCACCTGAAACGCCCACACCTGCTGTTA
>CALAHA010000091.1 GCA_937891565.1 uncultured Ilumatobacter sp.
TTGCAGCGAGCATGACGACCCTGACTCTGACCAAGCACCACGGCCTCGGCAACGATTTCCTGGTGCTCTTCGACCCGCCCGACGTCAATCACGCGCTCCTCGCAATACAGCTCTGCAACCGCCACACCGGACTCGGTGCTGATGGCTTGCTGTTGGCCCACGATGCCGAGGGTTACGCAGCAAAGATGACGCTGTACAACGCCGACGGCTCACGAGCGGAAATGAGTGGCAACGGCATTCGCTGCTTCGCCCAGGCAGTTGCGGCACGCCGTGGCGACCTCGGCCCACAATTGATCCTCACCGACGCAGGCGACCGAGTCGTCGTGCTTGCCAGTACCGACGACGAACACACGATCTCGGCGCAGGTTGAGATGGGCGAAGTCGGAGTCCTCGGCGAGCCGCAGGGCTGGGCGGCTCTGGCCTGCCTCCCCGATCGACCCGTTGCGCACCTCACCATGGGCAACCCGCACAGCGTCGTCGGCGTCGACGAAGTCGCTGTTGTCGACTTAGCTGATCTGGGCGGCAAAGTTCCGCACGTCAACCTCGAGATTGTCGAGCCGGGCCCCGAGAGCAACGCAATTACCATGCGCGTCCACGAGCGTGGCGCCGGGATCACCTTTGCCTGCGGCACGGGCGCCTGTGCGTCCGCGTATGCCGCAGCGCAGTGGGGGCTTGCCACACCGATCGACGGTGAGGTCCTCGTCCACATGGACGGTGGAAGCGCCACCGTCAGGTTCTCGCCAGAAAATCCGACACTTGCCGTGCTGACTGGGCCGGCGACACACATCGCAACGATTCAGGTGCCACTGCAATGAAAAGGACAGCGTGACGACTCCGTACAACGAAGCACTCGCCGAGACACTGATTGATCGGACGATCCGAGAGAAAATCGTGCTGGTCGGCGTGACACTTCCTGGTGACGACGAAGAGTCGACCGAGGCAAGCCTGAACGAACTCGCTCTGCTGATTGACACGGCGGGGGCCGACGAGGTCGGCCGCATGGTCCAAAAGCGTTCAGCGCCCGACCACACCTGGTACATCGGCAAGGGCAAAGTCGAAGAGCTCAAGCAGCTCTGCCTCGCCGTGGACGCTGACACCGTGGTGTTTGACAACAACCTGGGGCCGGCGCAGCAATTCAATCTTGAGAAGTTGTTGGGCCGAACAGCGATCGACCGCACGGCAGTGATCCTGGACATTTTTGGGCAGAACGCACACACGCTCGAAGGCAAGGCGCAGGTTGAACTCGCTCTGCTGCGCTATCGGCTGCCGCGGCTTCGGCGAGGGCTTTCTGACAAACAGGCGCAGCAGCGCGGCGGTGTCGGTGGACGGTTCGGTAGTGGCGAGACCAAAACTGAAGTCGAGCGTCGCCGGATCAAACGACGAATCACCAAGATCGAAAAAGACCTCGATGGCCTCGCCGAAACGCGCTTGCTGCAGCGCAAGGGGCGCAACAAGAGCGGCCTTGCCAACGTGGCGATCGTCGGCTACACCAACGCAGGCAAGTCGACATTGCTCAACGAGCTAACCGACTCGGGCGTACTGGTCGAAGACCGTCTTTTCGCCACGCTCGACCCGACCACGCGTCGACTGGCGTTGCCCGGTGGTGAGCCCGTGCTGCTCTCCGACACCGTTGGGTTCATCAGTCGCTTGCCGCACGGCCTCATCGAGTCGTTTAAGGGGACGCTTGAAGTCGCGGCGATGGCCGACTACCTCGTGCATGTCGTCGACGTCACATCGCCCGACCCCCAGGGGCAGATCGATGCCGTTCGCCAAGTGCTCGGTGACATCGATGCGGCTGAAGTTCCCGAACTTCTCGTGTTCAACAAAGCTGACGCCCAGCCGGAAATCGCCAGGGAACTGACGGATCGCCATCCCGGTTCGGTTGCGATCAGTGCTGCCACCGGCGACGGTGTTGAAATCTTCCTACGGACCTTGACCGACCGGCTCCGGGTACTGGCTGTTGTCTATGAAGTCCTAGTCCCCTACGAACGTGGAGACATTCTCGCAGCGGTACACCGAGAGGGTGAAGTTGTCTCGATCGGTGATGGCGCCGGCCCGACCGAGGAGGCGTGGTTGATCCGGGCGCGTCTTTCTGATGCATCCGCGGGTCGACTCAGCGAGTTTGTCATTGGCAAGTCGAATGGGTCTGACAACGCATCGACTGAGTCCGAGGCTTAATCATGGTTGCTATCGAAGCATCGACCGGCCCGTTCGCACCGCCGCCATACCCATATGACCGGTTGAACCGGCTGAAACCGATCGCCAACGCATTCGAGGGCGGATCGGTCGATCTGTCCATTGGAACGCCGTTCGATCCTCCGCCCGCTGCGGTGATCGAGGCGCTGGCGACCAGTGGCGCCGAGCGCGGTTATCCGCCGAGTGTGGGCACTCCGGTGTTCCGTGCGGCGTGCAGCAATTGGATGCAGCGGCGCCTTGGCGTCGACGTGCCGGTCGACCAGATCGCAGCTGCCGTTGGCTCCAAAGAGTTCGTCGCCTCGCTGCCGGGCTACATGAAGCTGCGTCATCCTGAACGTGACACGGTGCTGTACCCAGCCATTTCCTATCCGTCGTACGCAATGGGCGCCACACTTGGTCAGTGCCGCTCGGTGTCGGTGCCGTTCGGCCCCGATGGCGCTCTTGATCTTGGTGCAGTCGACCCGGCCGATATCGATCGGGCGCTCCTCCTGTGGGTCAACAGCCCGGGCAACCCGACCGGCCATCTCGACGATCTTGAAGCCGCCGCAACCTGGGGGCGTTCCAATGGAATCCCGGTGTTCTCGGACGAGTGCTACATCGAGTTCACGTGGGACGGCCAGCCGCGCACGATTCTGGAACACGGGCTTGACGGCGTCGTTGCCGTGCACTCGTTGTCAAAGCGCTCGAATCTGGCCGGAGCCCGAGCTGGTTTCTATGCTGGCGACGCTGAGATCGTGGATTTCTTGAAGAGCGTCCGCCAGCACGGTGGCATGCTCGTTCCTGGTCCCGTACAAGCCGCGGCTGCGGTTGCCTTTGACGACGACAAGCATGTCGAAGAGCAGCGCGACCGTTACCGCACGCGCCTCGAGCTGCTGGCCAACGTGATCTCGGAATGGTCTGGCATCGATGTGCAGCGGCCCGGGGGAGCGTTCTACCTCTGGATCCCCGTCGAAGACGGATGGCAGTTCACCGAACGGCTCGCAGCCGAAGGTGGCGCCATTGTCAGCCCCGGCGAGTTTTATGGTGTCGATGGCACGAACTTCGTGCGTGTTGCCGTGGTACAACCGGACGACAAGATTGAACTCGTGGCTCGCCGCCTGGCGGCCGCCACCTGACCACGACGCGCACGGCACATCAGCGGGCGCAAGACGGAGCAAGATGAACTCGAACCGACGCACTGGATTCCTCGTTGCGGGCATTGTCGTGCTGATCGTTGGGCTGATTGCGGCCGTGGGCCTGTGGTACTCGGCAGGGCAACGGCAATCCGATGCCGTGCGGGACTTAGCGCGGGCACCGGTCGGCTGTGACACGACCCTCAATTTTGAAGTCGCCGGCGAGTTCCTTGTTTTTCTGGAGACCGAGGGCGAGATCAGTGCTGTGACCGGAAGCTGTGTGGCGCCCGGTTCGTTTGGGCAGCTTGGGAGTCCGCGAAATCTCCCACCTGTGCGCCTCGCCTTAACAGGGCCTGACGGCTCAGACGTTGCGCTCGACACCCGCACCGGGGTCGATTATGACTCCGACGGCTCGGCGGGTCAGGTGATCCGGACGTTCGTCGTGGGAACCCCTGGCGACTACGTGCTGCGAGTCGAGCCGACGAACGGCTCCGAGCCCGCCGGGTACGCCATCGCCATTGGGCGCGATCCGAGCAACGGTGTGCAACCGTTGCAGCTCGGAGCGTTCGCTGCCGGAATCACAGGGTTGATTGTTGGACTCTCATTGATTGCAGTGAGCCGCCGCCGGGGTACTCCCGAGGCTTTGGTTCCCGTTGACCCATGGTCAAGCGCCCCCGAGTGGCCGACATCGCCTCCAGGGGCACAGCAACCTCCGCAATCAGCAGGCTGGGAGCAGCAGCCCGGGCCACCAATGCAGCCGCCAGGCTCTCCGGTACCGACTGCTCCGACGACGAGTCCTTCAACGTCGACTCCGTCGCCATGGTCTCCACCCAAGATGCCGAGCCAGTAACCCCGCTGAGCAGTAACGGTGCAGCGCGACTCAGTAGCGGCGCATCACTGTGACGATCTTGCCGTACACCTCGACCTGATCGGCGGTGAACACCATTGGCTCCATGGTCGGGTTATGCGGGGTGAGTGTGACTTCGTTACCGGATCGGGCGTAGGTCTTTACCGTGGCCTCTCCGCCCGGGATGCCAGCGACAACGATGTCGCCGTTGGCGGGATGATCGATCTGGGTTGCAACGACGTAGTCGCCATTGAGGATGCCCGCATCGATCATTGATTCGCCTCGCACACGCAGCATGAACAGCTCTCCTTCACCGGCGAAGTCGACGGGAACCGGGAGGAGTTCTTCGACGTTTTCGGCGGCCAACACGTTGGTACCGGCGGCGACATCGCCGATGAGCGGGACGTGGCGAACTGGACGCTTGTCCATCATCGCGCCACTGTTGGAGTCGTAGCGAACCTCGATGGCACGGGGCTTGCTGGGGTCGCGGCGCAGGTAACCGTGACGCTGCAGGGTGTTCAGGTGGCTGTGCACCGTGGACGGCGAAGTGAGGCCGACCGCGTCGCCGATTTCACGGACTGACGGCGGGAACCCGCGGTCGCGCATCTGCTGTTCGATGAAATCGAGAATATCGCGCTGACGCTTACTGATCTTGGGAGCCATGAGAACATGATATTGCCTTGACTTGCTCAGGTCAAACATCTGTACGACAAACATTCGTTCGATAAATCTGCCGGGAGCGGTTGACATCGAACACCTGTGCTGATTGACTGAGCTCTCAAGTAATCGAACAAGCGTTTCGAACTGTTCAGATCATCGAACGGTATCGATCGCCCACTCGGCATTCGCGTCATCCGTTGGGAGTAGACATGGGCACCACTTTGCACACAGCACATCGCAGCCACGTTCAGGTCCGGTCGGCGCAGCCGCTGGCGTTCGTTTCGGCCACGTCGCTTTGCGTCGAGGCCGAAGTGCGAGGAATGTTTCGTCCGAAGGCCCCGAACTACGCAATCCGCCGTTTGCTGGTCGGCACAGCCGCCCTCGGGCTTGCTCTTGCTGCCCTCGCTGCAACTGTCGGATTGCTCGCTGGCTTTCAAGGCACCCCGGCATCAGCGTCGGGCGTCCAGTTGGCGCTCACCGACTCCACGGACTCCACCGGCTTCACGGCACCGGCATCGATCCACGTCGCACAGCCTGGCGACACGTTGTGGTCGATTGCCGACGCGTACCGGGGCGCCATCAGTCGTGACCGCTACATTCGCGTGCTGATCCAAATGAACGGCGCCACCGGGGTCGCCTCCGGCGAAGCCATCTGGCTGCCCTGATCCGCCAATGCCGAGCTTGGGGAGTATCGTATGTTCCATGCGCTGCCCGGCTTGTCGAGACGACGATACGAAGGTTGTTGATTCACGCGTCGCCGAAGAGAACACCGCCATTCGACGACGCCGTCAGTGCCTAGCTTGCGCCCATCGTTTCACCACGTTCGAACGCGTTGATCATGCGCAGCTCACGGTCGTCAAGTCCGATGGTCGGACCGAGCCGTTCGCTCGCCAGAAACTGGTTGCTGGCCTCGCTGCATCGACCAAAGGTCGTTCGGTCACGCCCGAGGCCCTCGAACAACTCGCACTCACCGTCGAAGATTCCGTTCGCCTCCAGGGCTCCGAGATCTCGTCGGCCAATGTCGGGCTTGCTGTGCTGAAGCAACTGCGCTCGGTTGACGAAGTCGCGTACCTCCGCTTCGCCAGCGTCTACAAAAATTTTGACGCTGCGGTGGATTTCCACCGCGAGCTCGAGTTGATGGAGAAGGCCGAACACATCGAGTCGGCTCCGGTCTGATTGACCGACGCTGCGTGGCGCTATCGGTCAGCGTTTCCGCAACCAGCGGCTGAACACGAAGGTCTGGTCGTCGATCACCATCTGGGCGAGCTC
>CALAHA010000092.1 GCA_937891565.1 uncultured Ilumatobacter sp.
CAGGCACGAAGCAAGCTGGCCGGGGCGCCACTCACGAATTCACAAGCTACCGCTGCGCCAGACGGACGATGCGATGGTGATCCACAAATTCTCGCTTCTTGCGCAAGGGAGGGGCCGGTCCTCACAGCGCTGACGCTGCGAGCATTGCGAAGGGTCGCCGGAACGCTGCAACCCGACGATTGCGGGAGAGCCTCGCCTAATCGGCGAAAAGCGCGCGGTGCTCGGTTCGCAGCGTCGCCTTCTGGACCTTCGACATGGCGTTGCGCGGGAGTTCGCTCGCGTCGATGTACTGCTTGGGGTGCTTGAAGCGTGCGAGTACGCCATCGAGTGCGGCTGCAAGCTGAGCGTCGGTGACCTCGGCCGAACCGTCGCGAACAACGATGGCGACCACAGCCTCGCCGAAGTCCGGATGGGGCACGCCGATCACGCCGGTTTCCAAGACGCCCGGTACCTCGTCGAGGACCATTTCGATTTCCTTGGGGTACACGTTGTACCCGCCGCTGATGATCATGTCGCTTGACCGGCCTTCGAGCGTGAGGCGGCCTGCAGCGTCGACCGAACCGACGTCACCGGTGATGAACCAGCCGCCGTCGCGATGCTCTGCTGATGTTTTCTCGGGCATCCGCCAGTATCCGGCGAAGAGGCCGGCGGAGCGGATCTCGACGATGCCGGTCTCGCCGGTCGGCACCGGAGCACCGTCGTCGTCACTGACCCGGAGTTCGACGCCTGGCAGTGGAAACCCGACGGTCCCAGGGACACGTGTACCGTCGTAGGGGTTCGACGTGATCATGCCGGCCTCGGTCATGCCGTAGCGCTCGAGGATTTGCAGGCCGGTGCGGGCAGTGAAGTCGGCGTGGACAGCCTCGGTCATCGGTGCCGATCCAGACGTAAACAGCCGGACGGAGGAGCACACGTTCGTCGTGAACCGGTCATCGGCAATGAGGCGTGTGTACTGCGTTGGAACACCCATCATCACGGTGGCATTGGGCAGCTGCTCGACGACCTCGGCGGGGCCGAACTTCGGCAAGAAAATGACCTCGTTGCCGCTGAGCATCGCGCAGTGCAGCGCCACGAACAGCCCGTGGACATGGAAGATGGGCAGGGTGTGCAGCAGTACGTCGTCTGGCCCGAAACCCCATATTTCGTGGAGCGCCAGAGCATTCGACGTCAGGTTCGCATGGGTCAGCATGGCCCCCTTCGATCGGCCTGTGGTCCCTGACGTGTAGAGCATTGCGGCAACGTCGCCGGGCGCCCGTTCGATCACGTGATCGAACGCGTCGGCAGCGTCGGATGCCTCGGCGAACGAGCCGGTTCCGTCGGTGTCGAGATGGACCACGCGGGTCGGGAGGTCATCGAGTGTCCCCGGCCGGGCGATGACGAGGGTTGGCGCCGCGTCGTCGACGAAGTAGCCGACTTCACCGGGTGTGTATGCAGTATTCAGCGGCAGGAAGACTGCACCGGTCCGGAGGCACGCCAGGTACAGCGCAACATTGTCGGTCGACTTGTCGATCTGGACGACGACGCGATCGCCGATACCAACGCCGAAATCTCGCAGAACAGTCGCCATGCGCGCCGACCGCTGATCGACCTCGCGGTACGTGAGCGATCCGCCGCCCGGAATCCGCAGAAAGGTGGCGTCGAGTCGCGAGCTGAAACGTTCGGCCAGCGTCGAGTAGAGGTTGGTCACGAGCCGACCCTACGAGAGTGGGATGTCCGGGGGCCGAGCTCGACGCTCGCCATGCCAAGATGTCTGGGCATCGCTGGCCCCTGTTGCCAGCTCTGATCCATATCGAGGAGCATCACCATGTCAAATGACACTGCCGCGCAACCCGCGTACTTCATTGCCCACATCACCGTGAACGACGTCGAGGGCTACCGCAATTACGAAAAGGGGTTCTTCCCTGTCCTCAAGCCGTCGGGCGCCCGTTTCGTGACCTATGACGACAACGTCACCGTGCTCGAAGGCGAACGCGAGTCCGGTCGAACGATCATGATCGAGTTTCCGTCCGAAGAGGCATTGATGACCTGGTGGGATTCACCCGAGTACCGCGAACTCGCCAAGGTGCGCCAGGCCGCAGTGACTACCCACTCGGTGAGCATCATCCATTCGCTGCCGCCGCGCTGATTGTCAGGCGAATCGCTGCGGATCAGCTTCGAGCAGCTTGGCGAGCTTCTTGACTGCCCGCTTGTTCTGGAGCCCGAAGACTGCACCGAACACCTTGGCAAAGACACTGCCGAGCGGTCCGCTGCCCTCGAAGGCGTAGCTCCATTCCAGTTCGCATGCGCCACCGCCGCGTGGGGTGCATTCGTAGTGCTCGGCAAAGGCCCGCAGAAGCAGGGTTGTCCGGTCGAAACGGAAGGCCATGCGTTCGCCCTCGTCCCACGTGAGAAAGAACTCCTCGATCGTCACGCCCGTCGTCGTCACCGTTCGCGTCGTGCCGACGCCGTGCGGTTCCGGCGATGTCCACTCGACGTCGATGCCGAGCCATTCCTTCCAAGCCGGGCCGTTGGCGAGGCAGTTGAAGAGGGTCGCTGCCGGAACAGCGATTGGCTGGCGAAGCGTGGTTTGGTTTGGTCCGATCGTGGCGTAATCGGCATCGACGGAAGTGAGTTCGCGCATCTTTGGCATTGGGTGATCCTGCCAGCTGAATCTCAGTTGTGCCACGGCCCTGCGACTGG
>CALAHA010000093.1 GCA_937891565.1 uncultured Ilumatobacter sp.
GCCGACTGCACCCTCGGTGAAATCAGCGACAGCCTCCGCGAGGTCTTTGGCACCTACACGCCCTGATCTCTCGATCCAAAGTTTCAGTTGGGGTCAGTTTCAGTTGGGGTCAGACCCCAACTGAAACTTAGAGTTCGGCGGTGATGGCGGCCAGGAGTTCGTCGAAGGTGTTGATCGCAGGGAACTGCGGGAATTCGGCAACGACGTTGTCCGGGGCATGGAACAGGAAACCGGCATCGGCCTCGTTGAGCATCGTGGTGTCGTTGTAGCTGTCGCCTGCGGCGATCACCTTGTAGTTCAGGCCGTGGAATGCCTGGACCGACTTGCGCTTTTGGTCGGGCTGGCGCAGTTCGTAGTCGGTGATGCGATCGTCGTCGACGACGAGGCGATGGCAGAACACGCTGGGCCACCCGAGTTGGCGCATGAACGGACGAGCGAACTGCTCGAACGTGTCACTCAAAATGATCACCTGTGTCTGTGTGCGTAGTTCGTCGAGGAACTTCCTCGCTCCGTCGAGTGGCGCAAGGCCAGAGATGACGTCTTCGATGAGCGACATCGTCAGGCCGTTTTGCTCGAGGATGTCCAAGCGATACCGCATCAACACGTCGTAGTCGGGCTCGTCGCGGGTGGTCCGCGTCAACGCTTCAAGGCCGGTTCGTTCGGCGACGGCAATCCACACCTCCGGGATGAGGACACCTTCAAGGTCCAGGGTGACGAGAGTCTGTTGCACGGCCACGATTCAATCAGCTCGAGACGCGAGTGATGGACAGCACCGGTCGTTCAGGCGCACTGCACTCGCCGACAGGCCACCCGAGATAGAGCACGCCGATGACGCGATCTTCCTGCTCGAACCCGCAGAGCTGGAGCACCTGCGGTGGGCGAGTGAGCGCCGGAGTCGACCAGAAGCTGGCCAAACCGAGTGCTGTTGCGCCGAGGAGTACGTTCTGAATTGCGGCCGCCACAGCATCGCGGTTCTCCTGGTGGAGCATTTCGTTTGTGTGTGGCTCACAGCCGACAACGAGGATCGACGGGGCCCTCATGTACTTGGTCCGTGTCTTGTCGCGTTTCGTGTCGTCGCCAAACTCGGCGTCGACCATGTCGCCAGCCATCGTCTCGCCCAGCCGGGCGCGCCCGGCGTCGGTGAATTCGGCGAACTTCCACGGCCACGTTTTCTTGTGGTTCGGCGCCCAGGCTGCCAACGCACAGAGTTTGTCGATGATCGCTGCGTTGACCGGCCGCTCACGATCTATCAGCAGCGATGTACGCCGCGAACGGGCGAGGGCAGCAAACGAATCGAAGTCGTGTTCCACGAGGTCAGCCTGGCACCGGAATGGCGTCGTGACACAGTTCGAAGCGCACAGTTCATTCCCAGGAGCTTCTCGGAGAAGGACTGAGTACGCGACGATGAAGCGACCTACCGTGCGCGTTGATGGGTAAGCCTGATGTGACGATTGTTTGGTTTAAACGAGACCTCCGAATCAGCGATCACCGGCCGCTCCTCGCAGCTGCTGAGAGTGGCGGGCCCATCATTCCGCTCTATATCGCAGAGCCATCGATATGCACGGCTGACGACGCCCACCCAGCACATTGGGACTTCGTGCGCAGTTGTCTGGTGCCGCTGCGCGAAGACCTGGCCGCAATTGGAGCGCCGCTTGTGGTTCGGGTTGGCGAAGCTGTCGAGGTACTCGAGCAGCTCCGGCTCGAGCATCGTGTGTGCCGGGTCGTGGCGCACGAAGAGACCGGCAACGCGCTCACGTACGCGCGCGACAGGGCGGTGCTGGCGTGGGCACGAACGAATCGTGTCGAGTTCGGTGAAGCTCCAAGCAACGCTGTTGTTCGACGGCTGTCGAGTCGCGACGACTGGAGTGCTGTGTGGCGGGCGCGCATGGGTGTGCCTGTCGTCGATGCACCCGACCGGCTGATACCGGTCGACGGCATCGACATCGGGCCGATTCCGACCGGAGCCGAGCTCGGTTTGGCCACACATTCGAGGGAAATTCAGCCCGGCGGAACTGCTGCAGCAAGTGAGCTTTGGGCATCGTTCGTGAGGGAACGGCATCACGGCTATCAGACGCGCATGTCGAGCCCGCTGACAGCGTGGGACACCTGCTCACGCATTTCGCCGCACCTCACCTATGGCACCGTGTCGCTCCGTCAGATTGAGCAACGATTGCAACGCGCGAAGGGCCGGCTTGGAAAGGGGGACCCCTCGGGCAAGGCGTACCGAGCATTCGGCGAACGGTTGCATTGGCACTGTCATTTCATCCAGAAGCTTGAAGATGAACCGAGCATTGAGCACTCGAGTTTTGTTCGGGACTTCGACGATGTTCGCCAGCTTGACGATGACGCGAAGGCTGAGGCATGGCGAACGGGCAATACCGGTTACCCAATGGTCGATGCGTGTATGCGGGCATTGAACGCCACCGGCTGGATCAACTTTCGGATGCGCGCAATGCTCGTCAGTTTCGCCAGCTACGACCTCTGGCAACCGTGGCGATCAACCGGCCTCCACCTTGCTCGGGCCTTCACCGACTACGAGCCAGGAATTCACTGGAGCCAGGTGCAGATGCAGAGTGGAACGACCGGGATTAATGCGCTTCGGATGTATGACCCAACGAAGCAGGCAATCGAACACGATCCCGATGGTGAGTTCATTCGGCAGTGGGTGCCGGAGCTCCGCGATGTTTCCACCTCGCTCATCCACCAACCGGGACTCGCAGGTGCGAACTATCCACCGCCCATTGTTGACCACGCAGCAGCGGTGCGTCGGGCCGGCGCCGAGGTCCAGCGAATCAAAAAACGGGCACAAGCGAGCGGTCGAACCGCCGAAGTCCTTGAGCGCCATGGCAGCCGTCGCCCGCCGCCGTCACGCCGTCGCTGACTTGCTGTCACACCGAGGTCTGACCTCGGTGTGACAGCGGTATGACAGAAATGCAGTACCGGTGTGGGCTAGTCGGCTGACTTCTTTGCTCGGCTGGGCTGGACACGCGGGGCCTCGTTGGGCATTTTCGGGTACTGCGGGGGCCACGGGGCATCAGGGATGCCGTTGGCGAGGTCTGCGGCGAAGCGCTCAACGAGCGGAACGATCGAGCACGGCGCTTCGTCCATCAGTTCCCAGGGGTCACCGAGTGAGGCGAGACGATGCGGCACGGTGTCGATTGTGCATGTCTCGGGATTGATCGTGTCCAACTCGTCCCAACCAAACGGGGTCGACACCTGTGCGCCGACGCGCGGCCGGGCGCACCAGGCGCCGAACATGTTCTTGTGCGGTGCGTTTTGATTGAAGTCAACGAAAACTCGCCGGCCCCGTTCTTCCTTCCACCACTTGTCGGTGATGAGGTCGGGGTGGCGTTCAGACAGTTCTCGGCCGAGGGCGACAACTGCGCCGCGAATCGCGAATGAGTCCCAACCTGGTTCGACCCGAACGTAGACGTGGATGCCCTGACTGCCTGTTGTCTTCGCGAAGCCGACCATGGCGAGTTCGGCGAGGTAGTCGCGAACGAGAGCGGCGCTTTCTCGAACCTGATCGAACGTCACGCCCGGCGTGGGGTCAAGGTCGATCCGCATCTCATCGGCCTCGTGAGGCTCACTGGCGCGAAACTGCCACACGTGTAAACCGAGCACGCCCTGGTTTGCAGCCCAGAGCACGTGTGCAAGGTCGGCAATCACCAAGGCCCGCGAGGGGGTCCCGTTGATTGTTTCGACCGTTGTGGTCTGGAGCCAGTCAGGCGCGGATTCAGGGATCCGTTTCTGGAAGAACGACGTGCCGCGCACACCGTTCGGATAGCGCTCGAGGAGCACTGGTCGGTCGTTGAGCGTGCGCATGATCGCGTCGCCGACCGACACGTAGTAGCGAGCAAGGTCGAGCTTGGTGCGCTCTTGCTTGAGGGCACCGACTGACGGGAACATCACCTTGTTCGGGTTGGTGATCAGGACCGTTCGCGTTCCACCCGGTACGTCGACAGTGACCTCGACGGGCTCGCCGAACTCGTTTGCCTTGGCCATGCACCGACAGTAGCCCTGGCGCGTTTACTGGTGCGCTTGCTGGTGCGCTTACTGGTTGGAGTGCAGCTCGCTGTTCAGTGCACCCCAGCTCTTGCTGCGAGCACGGGCGATCACCTGGCCGGTTTGGCCATCGCGGATGAATAACACGCCGCTGATGCCACTGATTTCGCGTGCCTTGACCACGCCGTCAGGGGTGAGGACCGGGGTGGCTGCGGTGATGTAGAGCCCAGCTTCGACAACACAGTCGTCGCCGAGGCTGATGCCGATACCGGAGTTCGCGCCGAGTAGGCAGCGTTCGCCCACCGAGATGACTTCAGTGCCTCCGCCTGACAGCGTGCCCTGAATCGAAGCGCCGCCGCCGACGTCAGAGCCGTCACCGACGACCACACCAGCAGAGATACGGCCTTCGACCATCGACGTGCCGAGGGTGCCGGCGTTGAAGTTGCAGAAGCCCTCGTGCATGACGGTGGTGCCTTCGGCGAGGTGAGCGCCGAGGCGAACTCGGTCGGCGTCAGCAATACGCACACCGGTTGGTACGACGTAGTCGGTCATGCGCGGGAACTTGTCGAGGCCGTGGACGCTCAGAACGCCGCCGGTTGCTTTGACCTTGAGGCGGACGTCATCGACGTCGCCGACGGCGACCGGGCCGAGGTTGGTCCAGGCAACGTTGTTGAGTGCGCCGAAGGTGCCGTCCATCGTGATCGACCGGGGTGCAGCGAGGCGGTGCGACAGCAGGTGCAGGCGGAGGTATGCGTCTTCGGGGGAGCTCGGCGCTTCGTCGACGTCAATGGAAATGCGAACCGGGCGGATGGTGACGTTGCGGACTTCGTCACGCACATCGCGCATGCCGAGTCGCTCTTCGATCCGGCCCCAGTGGACGCTGTCGCCACCGCTTCCGTCCACTTGTAAGTCGGATCCGAATTCGCCCCAGCCGAGCCAGCGATACCAGGTGTCGAGAGTCGAGCCATCAGCTGCGATCGTTGCGAGGCCTGCGCCCCATGCCATACGTGTCATTGTTCGGTCTTTCTTGTTTTCAGTGGGCTTCTGGGCGGAGTGTCGGAAAGAGGATGACTTCTTTAATCGAGTCGACGCCGGCGAGCAGCATCGCAAGTCGGTCGATGCCGATACCCAGGCCACCGGTTGGCGGCATGCCGTACTCGAGGGCACGGATGTAATCCTCGTCGACACTGCCGGCCTCGGCATCGCCAGCTTCTCTGGCAGCTTGTTCGTCTTCGAAGCGGGCACGCTGCTCGACGGGATCGTTGAGTTCGGAGTAGCCATTGCCGAGTTCGCGACCATCGACGAAGATCTCGAATCGTTCGGTCAGGAACGGGTCGTTGCGATCGACCCGGGCCAGTGGTGAAATTTCGGTCGGATGGCCCGTGACGAACGTCGGCCTCACGATCGACGATTCGGAGGTTTTCTCGAACAGCTCCTCGATGATTTTTCCGGCACCCCAGCGATCCTCGACGAAGACGTCGTGAGCGGCAGCCACCTTGCGAACGTCGGCGATGGGCATCGACGGATGCAGCTCGACGCCTGTGCCTTCGGAGGCGTAGTCGATCATGCGTTTGCGGGGCCACCGCTCGGCGAGGTCGATCTGCTCGCCGCGAATCTGAATCACGGTGGTGCCGAGAGCATCACGAGCAGCCGTGGTGACGAGTTCCTCGCTGATGTCCATGACCTCGTTCCAGTCGCCGAACGCCTGATACAGCTCCATCATGGTGAATTCTGGGTTGTGTCGAGTGGAGGTGCCCTCGTTGCGGAAGGTTCGGGCGATCTCGAAGACTCGCTCCATTCCGCCGACAATCAGACGCTTGAGGTACAGCTCGACGGCGACGCGAAGGTACAGCTCCATGTCGAGCGTGTTGTGGTGCGTGGTGAAAGGGCGGGCGTGTGCGCCGCCGACTTCGGGGTGCAAGACCGGGGTTTCGACCTCGATGAAGCCCTTTGAAGAGAGCGTCCGACGAAAGCTCGCCACGGTCTCATGGCGGATTTCGAAGTTGCGCCGGGCGTCCTCATTGACAATCAGGTCGGCGTAACGCTGGCGGAATCGTGTGTCTGTGTCGTTGAGGCCGTGCCACTTGTCGGGCATGGGCCGAATTGCCTTGGACAGCAGCATGACCGAGTCGGGCTTGACGGACAACTCGCCCTTGCGGGTGGTCATGACGGTGCCTGCAACACCGACCCAGTCGCCAAGATCGAGGTTCTTGATTGCTGCAAAGTCGTCGTCGCCGACGACAGCTTTCGAGATGAACAGCTGCACTTCGCTTGAACGGTCACGAATCGTGGCGAAGACGAGCTTGCCTGAGTCGCGTTTGAGCATGATCCGTCCAGCGACCGTGACGACGTCTGCGGTTTCGATGCCCGGTTCGAGGTGGCCCCAGGTGTCACGGACTTCAGCAAGCGTGTGGGTCCGATCGAACCGGTACGGATACGGATTATCCCCGGCCTCACGCATAGCATCGATCACGCCGAGGCGGCGGGCTTTCTCGGCGGCGAGGCCACTGCCTGACAGCTGGCTGTCGGCGTCCGGGTCGGCGGTGGTGTCTGGCTGCTCGTTCACGGTGAACTGACCGTAGCGAACCGAGGCCAGATCTGCGCGCTCCGATGCCATTGGAGATCGACAAGACGTGACACGCAGGGTATTTGTCGGGTTGATCCACAACAGTGGGCAGCGGTTCGTAACATCTCTCTTTGATGTTGGGATCACGCCGTTCGGTCGTATTTATTGCTGCGTTTGTTGCTGCCGCAACGGCGTTGCCTGTTCTCGCGCTGACTGGGTCGACCGACTTGCCGGCTGGCGTATCCGAGCCGGCTGAACGACTGCTCGGCGAGGTCGAGGACGTCGTTACCGTCTTCAATTCGGGCGCGCTGACCAGCGATGTTGCACAACGTGCCATGCAAGCAGTGACCGCTGCTGGGGGGACCGGCGAAATCGGTCGCTCGGCGTCGACGGGCATGCAGCGCGTGCGTCGAGGCGGCGCGATTGTCCAGGAGGCGCCGTCTGGAGCGGCGTTCCCGATGGCGACAACCATGTTGCCCACACGAGCGGTATTTGCGCTGATGGGGCCGAGCGTTGCGGCTGCGCTGTCGTCGACGTCGTTGGTGATGGGGGAACGCACGGCGCGCCTCCGTGGAGCCCAGGCAGGTGACACGGTCGATCTCGTTGCGTCGAACGGCACGGTCCTCGTGTACAAGATCGGTGCGGTGGTTGCTGACGACATCACGGGTGGAACCGAGTTGCTGATGTCCATTGCGGGGGCCGATCGCCTCGGCGTCACCCGGCTGAGTCGAATCGTGCTCTGGGATTTTGACTCTCGGGAAGACATTGATCGAGAGCTGGCTGCCAATGACTTGGTGAGCACCTCGATCCGCATCCGGCGGACCTGGGACGCATTCGACCCGGACCTCACGCTCGGTATGGCTGAGACCAAAGAGGCGCTCGGCGAGTTCTGGTACAAGGTCTCGAGCAGCGGGTCTGGCATGTCGATCTCCCTCGACTGGTATTACGCGAATATCGACCGGTCCGGGCCGATTGGCAAGCTCAACCTGCGCTCGGGTTGCCACCGTGTGGTTCGAGTCGCGCTCGCCAGCGCCATGGCCGAAGTCATTGCTTTGGGGCTCGAGAACACGATCGATTACAGCGACGCCAACTCCGCCGGCGGCTGCTGGACCGCACGCTTTTCCAGGCAGTCGCCGAACAGCAGTATTGGGTTCCTGTCACGACACACGTGGGGGATGGCAGTCGACACCAACACACAGGGCTCGTGCCTCGGGTGCGCACCTCCGGACATGGACTGTCGAACCGTGCGGGTGTTCCGCAAACATGGCTTCGCCTGGGGTGGCAACTTCCTCAATCCGGACGGCATGCACTTTGAGTGGGTTGGAGCGCCGCGGCACCAGGGGCTGTACCCGAGCAGATACTGCCCGAATGTGGAGAGTGCAACAAGTGCTGCGTTGGGCAATGACACGCAACGGTCGACACTTTTCGTCGAAGACGGGCTCCGCTCGGGCGACAGCGACGAGCACTGACGGCTGCAGTGCGGCCCCTGATTGGAAACGTCGCGTAACCTGACGAGTGTGAGCACACGATTTGTCATACTCGGCGGCGGCCCTGCGGGCAACAACGCAGCAACGCATGCAGCTCGGATGGGTGCCGAAGTCACCGTTGTCGAGCGCGACGTCATTGGTGGCGCAGCGCATCTGTGGGACTGCATCCCGTCGAAGACGATGATCGCTACTGGCGGTGCTATCAGCTTTTCAAACCGTCTCGACGGCATGGGTCTGGAAAGTCAGAGCAGTGAGGTCGACGTCAGCGGGCTGACCAACCGCATCGAGTCGATCAAAGACAAGATGCGTGACAACAACACCGAGAGCCAGGGCGTGCGTATTTTGCGGGGTGCCGGTCGGTTTACCGGGCCAAACAGCCTCGAGGTCGTCGGCGTCGATGGCACGCAGACCGTCGAATTCGACGCAGCGCTGATCTCCACTGGATCGAGGCCGCGCGTTCCTGAATGGTGCTTCCCCGACGGCGATCGGATTCTTACAACGCGCGATTGCTACCCGCCCAAGACCTTCCCGGAGAGTGTGACCGTGGTTGGGTCGGGTGTAACGGGTGTGGAGTTCGTGCACATGTTCTCGTCATTCGGGGCAAAGGTCACGCTGGTCGTGAGCCGCCAGCAGGTGCTGCCAGGCAAAGACCCCGAAGTGGCCGCTGTGCTTGAGCACGAGTTCATGAATCGTGGGGTCAAGCTGGTCATGGGCGCCCGGGCTGAGGCAATCGAGCGGTCCGAGGCCGGTGACAGTGTGATTGTGCGCTGCGATGACGGCCGTGTCATCGAGTCCTCTCACGCTGTCCTTGCGATCGGGTCGGTTCCGAACACGGCTGATATCGGGCTGGAGACAACGGGCGTCGAAGTCAACAAGTGGGGATACGTCGACATCAACCACCACTGCGTCACAAATGTTGACCACATTTACGCCGCTGGTGACATTTCGGGCAAGTTGCCGCTGTCGTCCGTGGCGTCGATTCAAGGTCGCAAGGTCGCTGAACACGTGATGGGTCTCCACACCCGCAATCACCGTCACCTCGACTATGACAAGGCCGCGTCGGCCATCTTTACCGAGCCCGAGATCGCTGATGTCGGCCTCGCCGAAGCAGAAGCGTTCGCTTCAGGCCGCAAGATCCGCGTGACCAAGGTGCCGTTCTCCTCAACCGCTAAGGCGATGATCAACAGCGACACCCGCGGGTTCGTCAAAATCATTTCCGATCCGAACACCGGCGAGATTTTGGGTGGGTCGATCGTTGGTCGCCACGCTGCAGAACTCATCTCGGTGATCGCCGTTGCGGTCACAGCAGGATTGACAGTGACGGACCTCGCCGAGAGTATCCTCGTGCACCCAGCGCTGAGCGAAGCCCTCGCAGAGGCCGCAGAGTAGAAGCGAGACAATCGAGCGGCCGAGCGAGTTGCCCGATTGAGCGGCTCGGTATCGCCTGATGACTCCTGCGTTTTGGACCGTCACTTCAGAATCTGAGTCAGCGCGCCAACCCAGCGCGCTGCTCTTGGGTGTTGCTATCCGATAATGGCGAGCACGTCGCCGCCGCCGACGGTGTCACCAGCAGCGACTTTCAGCTCTTTGACCGTGCCGGCCTTGTCGGCATTGATTTGGTTCTCCATCTTCATTGCTTCCAGCACGACGATTCCGGCGCCGACCTCGACCGCGTCGCCGACTGCAACGAGCAACTTGACGATGGTGCCCTGCATCGGAGCTTCAACGTTGCCCGAGGCAGCTCCGCCACCGGCTCCGCCGGAAGCGCCACGCTTCGCCTTCTTTTTGGCAGGGGCAGCAGCACCGGCCGGAGCCTCAGGGACCCACATGTTGACGCTGAAGCGTTTGCCATTGACTTCGACGGTTGTCGATCGCTGCACGAGCGGCTCGGCATCGTCGCCTTGTTCGGGGGCGGGCGCTGCGAGCCCGGTGACGCCCGTGAGGTCGAGGGTCTCTTCGACCCACTTCGTTGAGAAGTTCATCGAAGCGAAGTCGGGGTGTCGGAGAATCGCAAGATCGGCCGGAATGGTGGTGGCGACGCCTTCGACGATGAGTTCTTCGAGGGCACGGATGGTGCGGGCGATCGCAACCTCACGGGTGCGGCCCCACACGACGAGCTTGCCGACCAGGTTGTCGTAGAACTGGCTGATTTCGTCGCCAGAGAGGTACCCGGAGTCGAAGCGGACACCGAAGCCGTCCGGCGGGACGAGCTTGGTGATCCGGCCCGGCGAGGGAAGGAATTTGCCCTCGGCAGGGTCTTCGGCGTTGATCCGGACCTCGATTGAATGGCCACGACGCGATGCGGTGACCTCATCTTGGGTCATCGGCAGTTCTTCGCCAGCCGCCACACGAATTTGCCATTCGACAAGATCGATGTCGGTGATCATTTCGCTGACGCAGTGCTCGACTTGCAGCCGGGTGTTCATCTCGAGGAAGAAGAACTCGCCGTCCTGGTAGATGAACTCGACGGTGCCAGCGCCGTAGTAGCCGACAGCCTTAGCGGCTTTGACGGCGGCCTCACCCATGGCTTCTTCGATGCCGTCGGCGAGCTGATAGGCCGGAGCCTCTTCGATCAACTTCTGGTGCCGGCGCTGTGCTGAACAGTCACGGCTAGAAATCCAGACACAATTGCCCTGCTTGTCGCCAACCAGCTGGATCTCGACGTGACGGGGCCACGTGAGGTAGCGCTCGACGTAGACCTCGTCGCGACCGAAGAACGCGAGCGCCTCACGCTGCGCGCTGGCAAAGGCGTCATCAACTGCGTCGGCGTTCTTGACGACCTTCATGCCGCGTCCGCCACCACCGAAGGCTGCTTTGATGACGGCTGGCCAACCGTGCTCATTGCCGAAGTCCCGAATGTCGTCGGGGCCCAGGGCGAATTCGGTCGTGCCGGGAACGATTGGAGCCCCGCCGCGAACTGCCGCGAGACGGCTCGACACCTTGTCGCTCATTTCGTCCATCGCTGCTGGCGGTGGGCCGATGAACTCGACGCCCATCGCGGCGATCGCTCGCGCGAAGTCGGGGTTCTCGGAGAAGAAGCCATAGCCGGGGTGGACAGCGTCAGCGCCGCTCTCGCGGATGGCGTTCAACACCGCCTCGGTGTTGATGTAACTCTCCGCTGCGGTCTGGCCGCCGAGGGCATATGCCTCGTCGGCGAGCCGCACATGCAGGCTGTCTCTATCGAGCTCGGAGTACACCGCGACGGTGGCGATGCCCATCTCTCGGGCGGCACGGATAACACGGACGGCGATTTCGCCTCGATTGGCGATCAGAATCTTCTTCAGCACGCGTGCCAATGTAGAGGGCATGGCCCCAACTCCAAGCATTTGGGAACTTCGAGAGGTCACCGAAACCGGGAGCACCAACACGGATCTCCTGCAAGCGGCCGAAGCTGGCGAGATTGCGCATCGCACCGTTCTGCGCACCGACCATCAGACAGCAGGGCGCGGCCGTCTCGACCGGCGATGGGATGCGCCGGCCGGAACGAACCTTCTGGCCTCGATGTATCTCGATATGGCGCCATCGAAAGCCGTCGACGCCATGCACCGCGTTGGCCTCGCCGTTGTCGAGGCGGTGGCCGAATTGGAGCCCACCGATTCGACGGTCGGCCTCAAATGGCCCAACGACGTGCTCCTCCACGGAACGAAACTTGCCGGAGTTCTCGCGCAGCGATCGACGACTGCGTCAGGGATCGTCGTCGGGTTCGGCGTGAACGTCGGGTGGGCGCCGCCTGGAGCGGCCCGGGTGCACGATGTCGACACCTCTGTCACCCCGGCAGGGCTGCTGCAGCGGGTCTTGGTGGCGTTTGATGCGCTCCCTGACGATATTTCGTCGGCGTACCGGGCGGGGCTGCAAACGCTCGGCCGACGGGTCCGCGTGGAACTGCCGGGCTCGGTGAATGTCTTCGGTGAGGCGGTCGACGTGGATGCCAACGGTCGGCTGGTTGTCAGGCTCGATGACGGCCTGATGCGTGTGTTCGACGTTGGTGATGTCGTTCATCTCCGCTCCGCCTCCTGACCCGTCACCTGACCAGTCACCTGACCAGTCACCTGACCAGTTACTTGACCGGTGAGAGGTGTGGGTGCCGCTCGCGCCGAGTACAGCGGCGTTAGCGTGGGTTCGATGCAGCAGCATCTACAGGGTGGTCTCGTAGACGAGCCGCACCGCCGTCCTCGCCGACGGAGCTCGGCACCGCTTGCTTTGGTCCTCGCAATCATCGTCGGTGTGGCCGGCGCGGCCGGAGTAATCCGGGCCGCCGACCAGCGGACAGCCAATGTCGAACGGATCGGAGGGCTCGAAGACATCCTGGTGGCAGTCGACGGGCCGGCCGTCAACTACCTATTGATCGGCTCGGACTCTCGCGATGGCTCTGACCCTGGCGCATCTGACTTTGGCGGAATCGGTGACACCAGCGCAGTCCAGGGCCGGCGCAGTGACACCATCATGATCTTGCGTCAGGAAAAGGACGGCAACGGTGCCGCGCTGATGAGCATCCCGCGCGACTTGCTTGTGACCATCGCCGGATCAGGCAAGCAAGATCGCATCAACTCGGCCTACAACCAAGGCCCCGAAGTCCTCGCCGCGACGATTAATCAAGAGCTGGGTATCCCGATCAACCATGTGGTCGACATCGATTTCTTCGGGTTCAAAGACCTTGTTGACACGGTGGGCGGCGCCACGATCTGCTTCGATTTCGTCACGCGCGATAAGAACTCTGGCCTTGCGCAAGATCCGGGCTGCAACCGGCTCGACGGCGTCCAGGCGCTGGCCTACGCACGCTCGCGTTACTACGAGGAGTTCCGAGACGGCGAGTGGCGCAAGGACCCGACCGCCGACCTGGGTCGCATCAAACGGCAGCAGGCGTTCGTCTCAACAATCGTCGATGCAACTCTCACCAAGCTTCAGGCCGATCCTTTTCTGGCATCCGAACTCATCGACTCGGTGAGCACCGCCGTTCGGATCGACAACGGACTCGACCCGATCGCGGCAGCAGGCACGCTGCGCAAGGCGTTCTCGACGGGGCTCGTCACCTACCAACTCGACGTGCGGGGAGAAATGTTCAACGACAAAGCGATTCTGCGTCTCAACGATGCGTCGAAGCCGATCCTTGACTATTTCCGTGGTCTCGGTCCGCTTCCGGTTGTACCTGTCGCGGAGTAGCTTTGCGGCCGTGAAGCTGATGGTGACGGGAGCCGCAGGCCAACTCGGAACCGATCTCGTTCGGTACGCGACCGATGCCGGTGACGACGTGGTTGTTGCTGACCGACGCAGACTCGATATCACCGACTCGGTGGCCGTCCGTTCGTTCATCGAAACACATCGCCCCGACGCGATTATCAACGCTGCGGCTTACACCGCCGTCGATGCGTGTGAGACGAATCGTGCGCTTGCTCGCTCGGTGAACACCGAGGCCGTTGGTGCACTGCGCGACGCAGCGGATGCCGTTGATGCGCATCTCGTGCACGTGAGCACCGACTACGTCTTTGATGGGACGCTCGATCGACCGTACGTCGAGGACGACACGCCGAACCCTCAGTCGGTCTACGGCGTCACGAAACTTGCAGGTGAGGTCCTCGCAGGTGACGGTGCATCGGTGGCCCGCACCTCGTGGGTGTGCGGTGAGCACGGCAACAATATGGTCAAGCTGATCCTTCGATTGGCCGAGGGTGACGCACCGTTGGCGTTCGTTGATGACCAACGTGGCTGCCCGACATTTACTGCTGATCTTGCGCCAGCGCTGCATCGCCTGGCATCCGATCGCCACGCAGGCATGTTCCATCTCACCAATGCTGGAGCGGTGTCGTGGTACGAGTTTGTTGGTGACATTCTCGAAGCCGCAGGCCACAGCCGATCTCGGGTGACGCCCATTGGAACCGCCGACCTCGATCCACCTCGCCCGGCACCGCGCCCAGCGAACAGCGTGCTCGACAATGCTGCGTGGCGAGCAGCGGGTCACCAACCATTGCGTGACTACCGCGAGCCGCTCGCCGAACTCGTTGCCCGCCTGACCTGACTCACTGATTTACCTGACTGACTAGCTGACTGATGGGTTTCACTCGGACGGAACTGGAGTCGTACATCGGCGCGACCGTTCCTGACTTGGTTGGACCAAACACGCGACTTTTGTTCGTCGGCATCAACCCAGGGCTCTGGACTGCGGCAACACAGACTCATTTTGCCCATCCGGGAAACCGGTATTACCCAGCGCTGTTCGAGGCAGGGATCATCGAGCACCAGATCGATCGTGGTGTTGGGATGAGTGACGATGACCGGCGGCATTTCCTGGTCCGGGGTCTTGGCATCTCGAACATTGCGCACCGGGCAACAGCCAAGGCCTCTGAGCTCACCGCCATTGAACTGCGTGAGGGCGGGGAGCAACTGCGTGCGCTTGTGCGCAACGTGGAGCCAGCGGTGGTTGCAGTCGCCGGAATCACCGCCTATCGGGTCGCCTTTCGGCAGCCAAAGGCAGTGATGGGGGAGCAGCCCGACGGTTTTGAAGGTTCACGTCTTTGGGTCGTTCCGAACCCGAGTGGCCTGAACGCGCACGAGACGACCAGCTCCCTCGCAGCGGCCTACCGCGCAGCAGCAGTGGCCGCGGGAATCATCCCTACCGAACGCTGAGGGTTACCGCGAATCAATGAGTTCAGGCGTGCGGGTCTCGTTCGGCTTCGGCCCGGTTGGCGAGGTACCAGTCGATCGTGGTGCGCAGGCCCTCGTCGAAGTCCATCGTGGGTTTCCAGCCGAGGACGCGGTTGGCTCGGGATCCGTCGACGCCGCGGCGCGGCTGGCCGTCGGGTTTGCTGGGGTCCCAACGCAGTTGTCCAGTGAAGCCAACGAGCTGGGCGATTGTTTCCACGGTCTCTTTGATCGTGACCTCGCGGTCGGCACCCAGGTTGATTGGTTCGACGATGCCAGGTTGGTCGTCGGCCTCGGCGGCACGAACGATTGCCTGAGCGGCGTCGTCGACGTACAGGTATTCGCGTGATGCCGAACCTGTGCCCCAGACATCGACGTGGTCAGCTCCGCTTTCGCTGGCCTCCACGCACTTTTTGATCAGCGCCGGGATCACGTGTGACACCGATGGGTGGAACTTGTCGCCGGGGCCGTACAGGTTGGTCGGGATCAGGTAAGCGAGGCGTTGGCCGTACTGCTGAGCGTTGACCTGGGCGTGGATGAGGTGGGCCTTTTTGGCGATGCCGTAGGGAGCGTTGCTCTCTTCCGGGTAGCCGTTCCACAGTTGGTCTTCAGCGAACGGAACCGGCGTGATCTTCGGGTACGAACACACGGTGCCGACGAGCACCGTTTTCGTCACCGATGATGCGTGGCGCGCCGCTTCGATGATGTACGTGCCCATCAACAGGTTGGCGAGATAAAGCGGGGCAGGTTGCGCGAGGTTGTAGCCAATGCCACCGACCTGCGCTGCGAGGTGGACAATTTCGGTCGGCTGAAATTGAGCGAGCATCTGATCGGCAGCGCCGGGCACGGTCAGGTCGAACTCGGAGCTGCGGGGCGCGGTCACCACAGCCCCAGCTGCCTCGAGGAGAGCAACGACCCGGCGGCCGAGAAAACCTGCACCGCCGGTGACGAGCACGTGCCGATTGGCAAGGGATGACATCGGCCTGACGTTACTGGCCGACGGGTGCTGGTTGCAGAACCTGACATGAGATACTGGCAACGTGAATGACGCACCGATTCGAGTGGCTTACGCGCTCGAGCAGTGCTGGGACCAGGTGCCAGGTGAAGCCGCTACCGCAGCGCTGCGAATCGCGGCTGCCCTCGGTGAGCGGCCTGACGATGTCACCGTCTTGCAAGTGGTTGCCAAGCATGCCGACATCCCGCCAGCCGTCTACCGTCCCGTTGGATCGGTCGCGATGCTGCCGCTGGGGCGGCGTTGGCTCTACGCGGCGTGGACCCGGCTCAACTGGCCCAAGGTCGAGTCGGTTACCGGCAGTGTCGATGTTGCTCATGCAACCGGTTTCGTCCCCTGCGCAACGTCGGTGCCACTCGTCGTGACGATCGATGACATTCAATTCCTCGAGGCGCCAGGCAGCTTGGCGAAGCACGTCGAACGGGTGATGCGGCGCAGCTTCGACGTGATCGGCGAACGCGCCGACCGAGTGCTCTGTTCGAGCAGGGCGACGTTTGACGACTGTGTTCGAGGTGGGCTCGACGAGGCCAAGTTGCGACTGGTTCCAGTCGGCGCTGACGCCGACTGGGAGGTCGCCGCGGAGCAGACGCTCGCCGTCTATCGTGAACTCGTTCCCGCCCGTGGCGCGACGGCAAACTCATGATGCAGCAACACGAACAACTTGACGGGGCTGTATCAGTGGCAGTCAACCTGCTGTGGTGCGTGCCCGGTGACGTTGGTGGATCCGAGGAGTATCTCGTCCGTCAGTTGCTCGGCCTCGCCGAGCAGGCCAGCGACTTCGTTCCAACTCTGTATGTCGTCAAGTCGTTCATCGAAACGCACCCGGGACTCGCCAACATGTACCCAATCGTGGTTGCCAACGCGACAGGCATCGACCGCCGCCGCCGAGTTGTTGCCGAGCACACCTGGCTCCGCCGGCAGACGCGACACGCCGATCTGGTGCACCACGGTGGTGGCACGACCCCGGCCGTCGGCACCAGACCAATCGTCTTGACGATCCACGATCTGCAGTACCTCACCCACCCTGAGTACCACAGCAAGCTGAAACTGCAGTACCTCCGGCGAACAATGCCCCGATCGGTTCACCGTGCGAGCGTGATTGCCACCCCGACCGATTGGGTTCGACGAACGGTGCTCGAAGAATTTGATGTTGCTCCCGACCGTGTGGTCGTCGTGCCGCATGGTGTCGAAGCCGATATCGGAGCCGATGCTCCGTCGGAGTCCGAGCTACGCCGCATTTACCGGCTCGGTAGCGGCCGCGTCATCGTGTTCCCGGCAATCACCCATCCGCACAAGGGACACTCGTTTTTGCTCGATGTGATGGCGCAGTACTGGAACGATCCTGATCTGCGCTTGGTCCTGCTTGGCGGCAAGGGACACGCAGATCAACGTGTCACGGCCAAGATTGCCGAGTGCGGCCTGGAGCGCCGCGTGATCAGGCCGGGGCGCGTGCCGTCATCTCACCGCGACGGCTTACTGCAGCTCGCCCATGCCATGGTCTTCCCGAGTGAGTATGAAGGATTTGGTGCACCCGTGGTCGAAGCGATGTCGCTTGACACGCCGGTTATCGCCGCTGACCAGCCAGCGGTTGCTGAAGTGATCGGCAATGCCGGCCTGGTGCTCCCTCGCGACCCGCAAGCCTGGGCTGATGCGCTCGACATCGTGGCCGACCAGCGAGTTGAGTTGATCGCGGCTGGTCGTCAGCGCGTCACCGAGTTCACTGCGGCGAAGTCCGGCGCGGCGCTGGCCGAGGCGTATCGGCTCGCACTGTCATGAGTCGTGCAACCAGTCGTGCAACCAGTCGCGCAACCAGTCGTGAAACCAGTCGTGAAACCAGTCGTGAAACCAGTCGTAGGGATCGAGCGAAGCCGATCGTCGTGCTCTGTCCGCACTTTGCGCCGGACAACGCCCCGACCGGCACAGTGATGACCCGCATCGTCAGCGAGCTTGCCGACCTCGGCCACCAGGTCCATGTGGTCACCGCGTTGCCCTGGTACCGGAACCACGCGATCGAAGAAGGCTGGACCGGCAAGTGGGTCCGAACGGAATCAACTCCGTGGGGGTCGATCACTCGGCTGAACCCGTTCCCCGGCGACGACAAGTCGAACCTCATGCGGCGTGCCGCAGGCTTCGCTGCGTACTCGCTGCTCGCCGGTGTGATTGGGCTCCGGGCAGGCGGATGGTTCCGACGGGCCGACGCAGTGATTGCCATGTCGCCGCCGCTCACACTCGGGCTGACGGGCAAAGTGGTTGCGGTCCTCCGGCGTTCGCAGCTGGTGTTCAACATTCAGGATGTCTTTCCTGACGCGGCGATCGACACGGGCGCCATCACCAACCGGTGGGTGATCAGCGCGGCTCAATTGCTGGAACGAGTCAGCTACCGGTCAGCGGCGGCCGTCACGGTGCTGTCCGACGATCTCGGCGACAACGTGATCGCGAAGCTGCCAGCTTCGCGGGCCACGACGGTCCACGTGATTCCGAACTTTGTCGACACCGACGTCATTCGCCCTGGCGATCGGTTGACGCCGTATCGCGCAGAACTCGGTATTGGCGATGAGCCCGTCGTGCTGTACGCCGGCAATGTCGGCTTCTCGCAGTCGCTCGACCTGCTGATTGCGGCCGCGCGACAGTTGCCGGCCGTGACCTTCCTCATCAACGGTGATGGTGCAGCGCGCGCCAGCCTCGAGGCCGAGGCCGAGGCCGAGTCGCTGTCGAACGTCCGGTTCGCACGATACATCGAGCCCGATCGACTTTCTGAACTGCTGGCCACCGGAGACATCCATGTCGTGCCGCTCAAGGCTGGGTTGGGCAGGGTGTCGGTTCCGTCGAAGACCTATTCGATCATGGCGGCCGGGCGGCCGGTTGTTGCCGCCATCGACCCCGGCACCGCTGTTCCCAAGATTCTCGAGTCGTCCGGCGGCGGCGTCGCAGTGCTGCCCGACGACGCAACGGCATTCGTCGAGGCGCTCACCGCAATGTTGGAACGCTCTGACTGGGGGCTTTCGATGGGCACGGCAGGCAGAGCCTGGGTCGAACGCGAGGCTTCGCCGGGGGCGGTTGGCGTGGCCTATCACCAACTGATCGAACTGCTGGCCGGACGCGCACCCTGATCGGGCCGAACGACCGCTAACCTCAGATCCTCGTGGCATCCTCCTCGTCCTCCACCAATAAAGCTGCTCGGCTTGCCCAGAAAGGCAAGGGGCAGAAAATTCGCTTTCAGGGTGGAACAATGTTCCCCATGATCGTGGCACTCGTTGTCGTCTTGGGCCTTGCCCTGGTCGTCTACGCACGCCAGAGCCGGCCCGCTGCTGATGCCTCCGATCCGTCGGTGGGCGATCACTGGCACGTCGGCTACGGATTTAATATTTGTGGCGAATGGTTCCAGTTGCAGGGCAACGCAGAAGAGCAGGATGCCAACGGCAGCTTCATCAACACCGACTTCGCCCGCACGGGCGTACACAGTCACGACGACGGTGTCATTCACTGGCACGCCAACTCGCGTGCTGCTGTGGGCCGCCGTGCTGTCTTCCAGGTGTTCCTGGATGTCTACGACGTCGAACTCGAGAACAAGAAGCTCGTCTTCCCTGAAGAGCAGCGTGGCCAGCTCGAAGCGGTCTTTGGCGACAAGTACGCAGATGGCGTCTTCGAGTCGGGCGAGACCACCTGCACGGTCGATGGCAAAGAAGTTGCCGGCAGTCTCCAAATGGTCGTGTGGGACAACTTCAGCGACCTCGGCGACGGCACCACCTTCGTTGCGGCGTACGGCAGCGTTCGTGTCGACCGCGACGCCAAGGTCTTCTCAGTGGCCTTCGTCCCCGACAACACCGACGTCGAAATGCCGCCGTGGGCAAAAGACCTCCCGACGCTCGGCGCAGCCGACAGCGGCCAGCAGCTCCCTGATGGTCAGCTCTTCGGTGATACCACGGTTCCGGGCGAAGAAGTGCCGACGATCACTGCCGGCGACAACCAGACCGACGCCCCCGTTACCTCAGACGGCTGATGCGCGCCGTCGTTCTCGTCGGCGGGTTTGGAACGCGGCTGCGACCGCTGACGAATCATTCTCCAAAACCAATGCTGCCGGTCGGGCATCGCCCGATGATCGCGCTGTTGGTTGACCGCCTGGCGCGGGGCGGAGTCACCGACGTGGTATTGGCGCTGGGTTTCAAGCCCGAGCCCTTCATGGAAGCATTCCCTGACGGGAAGTGCGGCGATGTCAAACTCACATATGCCGTCGAGCCCGAACCGCTCGATACCGGTGGAGCTATTCGCTTTGCCGCAGAGTCCGCTGGCATCGACGACACGTTTGTTGTCGCCAATGGCGACGTGCTCACCGATTTGTCGGTTGCCGACCTGGTCGCTGCACACCGCAGTCGTAACGCCGAAGCAACGCTACATGTGATCGGCGTGGACGACCCGTCTGCGTTCGGGGTGGTGGCACTGGACGGTCCAGCTCCCGGGGGCATTGGCCGAATCGTCAACTTCGTCGAGAAGCCCGATCCCGGAACCGAGCCGAGCAGCTTGGTCAATGCCGGTACCTACGTCTTCGAGCCGTCCGTGCTCGACCTGATCGGGGCTGGCGAGCGAGTGTCAATCGAACGGTCGGTCTTGCCGAAGCTCGTTGAACGCGGGGGCCTCTACGGTTTTACGACCGAGGACTACTGGATCGATGCGGGTCGACCCGAGCTGTACCGAGCTGCCAACCTCGACCTGCTCACCGATCGGCGTGTCTTCGACCGCTGCGAGGGCATTGCCCCGACTGCAGTCGTGTCGAGTTCGGCAATCATCACGAACAGCATCGTCGGTGAAGGTGTCAAAGTCGGCAATGGCGCCGAGATCATCGACAGCGTGTTGCTTGCAGGAGCGCGTGTTGGTGCTGGTGCTCGCATCACAGCATCGCTCGTGATGGGCGCTGTTGGGGCCGCAGCTGAGGTCAGGGGTTCAATGGTCGGCGCCGACGGCGTCGTGCCTGCGGGGAGTCGTCTGATCGACGGCGCCCTGCCTGATCCTGCTTCAGCCTGACACCTCCGGCGTATCGTCAGTCCATGAACATCGTCGTCATCGGGGGAGCGGGTTTCATTGGTTCACACCTCGTCGACCGGCTGCTTGCCGAGGGGCACAGTGTTGATGTCGTTGACGACCTGTCGTCGGGCGGGCTCGCGAATCTGGCCGAGGCCCGAGCTGCTGGCGGCAAGCTCAAGATTCACCACCTCGATTCGACCGCCGCCGAGGGCACATCACTCATCGGGATTCGACGTCCCGACGTCATGTATCACCTGGCCGTGTTTCCACGTCCGCAACGGTCGCTCAATGAAACTGCCAACGGGTTCGCTTCTGCGCTGACGGTTCTCGACGCGGCGCGCCAGTTCGGTGTCGGCAAAGTAGTTGTCGCGCTCCCCGCCACTGCCATGTATGGGCTGCCTTCCGTCAGGTCGCTCCCCGTTAAAGAGACCGACCCGGTTCCGCGGGGCGTGCGAGGGGTTGTTGCCCGGGCGGTGTTTGATCTGTTGTCGACGTACCGCGAGCAGGAGATGGTCGAGTTCAGTGCACTTGCGCTCTCCTCGGTATATGGCGCTCGTCAGCATCACGAAGGTGGCGTGGTCGCGGCTTTTCAACGAGCGATCAACGAAGGCAGCGCCGCAAGCGTGACGGGCGATGGTCGCCAGACACGTGACTTCATTTACATCGACGATGTGGTCGACGCGCTGGTTCGTGCTGGCGAGCGGAGCACCGGCTTGTTAATCAACGTTGGCACCGGCGTGCAGACGTCGATTCGAGACCTTTGGACGAAGATGAGCGGCGATGCATTGGGCACGCCGCACCTGGTGCCAGCGAGGCGCGATGAACTGCTGTGTTTCGCTGCGTCACCGGTGCGTGCTCGAATCCACTTGGGATGGTCGCCGTGGACCGACCTTGACACAGGTCTGGTTCAGCTCCGCTCAAGATGCTGATCGCCGGAACGGTTCGTTGCGAGCTGCCTGCAGCGTGGTGACAGCGAGCTCCCGGGCAATCTCCGGTGACGACATGACCGATGGCGTGACAACGCACTCCATCCCTTGCGCCTCGATGGCATTTGCCAGGTGAGCATCGACAGGATCGATCACGAGCACCGTCGCAATGGAGGCGTAGAGACGCGCCACGCCGACCACCGAGGCCTCGTGACCAAGTTCAGTCAGCATTCGCGCCGCCGGCCCCTTGAGTGCTTCGCCGCCGACGATCGGTGAAACCGCCACGACGGAATCGCGTCGGGCGCCAAGGAGGTCGTCGACGCCATCAAGCGAGCGGATCGGCGCGATCGACACCAGCGGATTTGACGGTGCGATCACGACAATGTCGGCGTCGACCAGTGCAGACCGAGCCGCTTGCGTCAGTGCTGCTGGGCCATCGAAGCGGACAGCAGTGGTGACGACATCGTGGCGGAGCCTGACGAAGTAGTCCTGGAACGACACATCGCCGTGGTCGGCGGTCGTGACGATTGTGGTACGCCGGTCGTCAGACATTGGCAGGAGGCGAATTGTTAGGCCCCACGCAGCCCGGATCTCTTCGGTCACTTCGGTCAGGGTTGCCCCTTCAGCGAGCCGAGCTGTGCGGTAGAAGTGTGTGGCCAAGTCTTGGTCACCGAGGTTGAACCATCGTGTCGCTGCGGTCGACCCGGCGGGCCTCACTCCTTCGTACCGTTCGAGCGCACCCATGGCGGTCCACGTTTCGTCAACGAGCCCCCAGCCGCGTACGGGGTCGGTTGCTCCGGCGAGGGTGTACGTAATCGTGTCAAGATCGGGCGAGATTGAGAGGCCGTGCAGCACGGTGTCGTCACCGGTGTTGACAATCGCGGTGATCTGGGTCGGGTCGATCGCGTCGCGGAGCCCACTCAGGAATCTTGCGGCGCCGACTCCACCGGAAACGACGGCGACAGTCGGGTCTGTGGGCGGGATCGGTTGCACGGTCGGTTGCACGGTCGGTTGCACGGTTGGTTGCGCGGTGGTCATGATGCGGCTCCGTTGACGATGTCGATGTACAGCTGGGTGAGTTGGTCGGCGGTGCTCGCCCAAGAGAATCGTTCCAGGTTGCGATGTCCTTGATCAATCAGCTTCGTTCTGACCGTTTCGCTGGTGATCGCCAGATGCAAATTGGCAGCGAGCGCATCGACATCGGTCGGTGCCGAGTAGAGCGCCG
>CALAHA010000094.1 GCA_937891565.1 uncultured Ilumatobacter sp.
TGACACATCTATTCTGATCGTGACCGAGGCGGGGTACGGCAAGCGGACAGAGCTCGAGAGCTTTAACGTCCAGGGCCGTGGTGGCCAGGGCGTTCGCGGCATGAAGCTCACCGGCAAGAAGGGTGAGGTCGTGGCAGCCTTTATGGTCGGTATCGACGACGAGATCGTTGCGGTGTCCGAGTTGGGCCTCACGATCCGCATGCAGGTCCGCCAGATCTCTGAACAGGGCCGCAGTGCAACTGGTGTCCGAGTAATGAACATGGATGACGGTGACACCGTCAGCTCTGTTGCATCGATCGTTGTCGGCGAAGGCGACATCGAAGGCGATATTGCCGCCGACACCAGCGCAGACGATTGATCTCGCCAACCTCAGTCTCGGTCGAATCGTCTCGAAGGCGTGAGATAGATGCGCACCTATCTCACGCCTCTCCTGTTTTGGTACCGTGATCGAATCGACCGCAGGGTCTCTTCGCTGCTTGAGCAGCCTCCTTCAAATCGAATGAGTGGAGATGCTGATGAGGCAAAAACGGAGCGATGCCGGTCAATCGGCCGCATTTCTGTTGGTGGTCGTGGTGGCGGTGGGAATCGCACTCATGAGTGCCTTGGTCGAGTTCGGCGCGATTGCACAACAGCGCGCACGTGCTCAGACCGCAGCCGACGCGGCCGCACTGGCGTCGCTCGACGGCGGGGCCTCGGCGGCTTCGACGTACGCAGAACGCCATGGTGCGATTGTCGTGTCCTGGATCCAGGGTCCGGAATCGCACCAGGTCACGGTGGTCGTCCGCTTGGGCGACACCACAGCAACAGCCCGAGCGACGAATGCACCATAGTGTCGACCCATGTGCCTGTGAGGGCGAGGCCATGTCGCTTGACGGGATCATGACGGGTGGGTTGCGTACACTCGGCGAGGTGAGTGCCACTGAAGAAGAGCTTGATTCGTCAAGGGCTGGCGAGGTCGTGGATGAGCTCACGTTCGACGCCGGTGAGAGCGACGGCCCGAGCACTGCTGAGATTGATGCACTTGACGAATCCTTGGTGAAGTCGCTTGCGGACTACGCGGCGAACGATGACCGCGCAGACAGTCACGGCGCTAAGGCCAAAGATACTGAGACCCCCGGTCGCGAGGCGTCAGACGACATTCTCGAAGAGCTTCGTCGTGCCGACATCGACGGACCGGTCGTCGAAGCCGCCCCGCAAGACGACACCACGTCGGGTCGAGGCCGGCCGAAAAAGCCCATCGACTACGACCCGGCGCCCGTTCCAGTCCCGCTCAAGGTGCCCCGGATTCTCGGTCGTAAGGCGCGTGTCCGCAAGGTCACACGAGTGGTCCGCCACGTTGACCCGTGGTCGGTGTTTAAGATCGCGATCATCGCGAACATGGTGCTGTATTTGACCCTGTTGACCGCTTCTGTGCTGCTGTGGAACGTTGCATATGCGACCGGTACCGTCGAGAACGTTGAGCGATTCTTCGAGTCTTTCGGCTGGCAGTCGTTCGATTTCAACGGTGGCGAGATCTACCACGCCGCCTGGATCGCGGGTCTCTTCGGAGTCCTTGGCCTGACCGGCCTCGCTTTGCTCCTCGCATCTCTTTTCAACCTCATCACGGATTTGGTCGGCGGTATCCGGTTCACGGTGCTTGAAGAAGAAGTTGTCGAATCACGGTTATCGCCGATGCGCCGTTTCGTGGTGCGCCGTCCGGAGCCCGAGATCCCTGCAGTGCTCAACGATGCTTCGGGCCCGATCATTCTTGAAGCGATCGTCGACGACTCCGGCCATATCGAACGCTGACGACGGTTTCGTGCTTGATCGCACGGGTCGAGAATCGCGCGGTGTTGATCCGACTGTCGGCCGATAACGTCTCGTACCTGCTGGGGCTATAGCTCAGTCGGTTAGAGCGCATCGCTGATAACGATGAGGTCCCTGGTTCGATTCCAGGTAGCCCCACTCCAGTAACGAGACCCCCGAGTAATCGGTGGGTCTCGTTACGGTTTTCAGCCGGTGTGGCGCTGTGGACGACGAGCGAGGTTGCATTCGCGTCGTGGGCCGAACATGCTCTGCTGATGAAGCTGCTGCGCGGTGCGATTTCGGCGATTTTGTTGGCTGGTACGTTTGCTGCGTGCCTTCGGATCCGCGGCACTGGCGGCACGCCCCCGCAGCATGGCGGTTGGCGGCCGCTTGAACTGCCGGACCGCTGATGGTCAGCCGCATCGCGCTCGTCGGCAACGGTGTCACCGGCGGCCGCATTGCGAAACGACTCAATCTTGTCGCGCCCAGCTGCCAGGTGATCCAGGTTGATCCACGTGGCGATATGTCAGCAGCGCGTGGCGCCGACGTCGCAATCCTGGCTCACGGCGGCCCGCAGATTCGATCAGCAACTCGTCTGGTCGCAATGGGCGTGCCCATCGTGTCGGTTACCGACAGGGTCGCTGATGTGCAGGCGCTGCTCGAACTCGACGACACAGCCCGCCTCCAAGGTGTGGCGCTGGTTGTCGGGGCTGGGATGTCTCCAGGGTTGACCGGTCTCTTGGCGCGTCATCTTGTCGGGCAACTTGAGTCGTGTGACGAGATTCATGTCGCCGTGCACGGCACTGCCGGCCCTGCGTGTGCTCGCCAACACCACCGCGCACTGGCTGGGCATGCGCATGGATTGCACGATGGTGAGCCGATTGTCAAGGCGGCCGGCTCCGGCCGCGAATTGTGTTGGTTCCCTGAACCAGTCGGTGCCTACGATTGCTATCGGGCCGAGTTGCCGTCACCGATGTTGGTTCACCTGAACTTCCCCGAAGTCCATCGGATCAGCGCACGTGTATCGGCGAATCGACGTGACCGCCTCACCGCCCGTCTCCCGATGCTCAGACCACCCCACAGCGAGGGCGGGGTCGGTGCCGTTCGCGTCGAGGTCCGCGGACGTGCTGCCACGGGCGAGCGAATCACGCTGATTGCCGGCGTGGCCGAACTGGTCGCGACGAGTGCCGCCGCGACTGCGACTGCATTTGCCGGTGCCGTTCTCGACGGATCGCTCCGCGCCGGCGTCGTTTCCAGCGGTGCCCCTGAACTTGACACCCTCGGCCTGTTGCGCACCATCGAGCGGCTCGGTGTCCGACTCCAGGAGTTCACCGGCATCCCACAACTCAGCCCGGAGACGAGAACACATGACTGAGACCAGTGTTCCGACGATCGACTCATCCGGCCCCGTAAGCAGCGTGCGCTGGCCAAGGCCCTGGGTGCCCAAACCCGCAAGATAGCCACCGACCACTTCGCGCCGTGGGAAGCGCCCGATCAGTTGGCGTCGTTGACCGTTGAACTACTTTCGATGGTGACTGCATCGCCAGAGAGCTGACCCACCTGGAGCGAGAGACGTTCGATCATTTCGCTCATTTGGTCGAGACGATCACCGATATCTTCGCCGGTGACCATGTCGGTGAGCGATACCCGGACGCTGGCGATTTCTCGTGCGAGGAACTCGGTGTCGGCCTGAGTCCGTTCGGCAACTTCACGGTCGGTTTCTGACGTCACGCGGTCCCGTCGTTCTTGGCGCGACTGTGCGAGCAAAATCAGCGGTGCAGCGTACGAAGCTTGGATGGAGAGCACGAGGGTGAGCAGCACGAGGCCGCGGTCCCACGGGTCGAATTGCAGGTCGCGTGGGGCAAACGCGTTGTGGATGATCCACAGGCTGACGACGATTGTCTGCCACACCAGGAAGCGTGCGGTGCCGAGGAAGTTGGCAATCGATTCTGCGAAGCTACCGAACGCATCGGAGTCATAGGTGACTCCGAGTCGCCGCCGAGAGCGCGGTGCGGTCAGATCTTCTCGCCGCTTCACGACTTGCTCACTTCGGGTGTCGGGCTTGGCTTGCGGCGGGTGCGCCATGCCGGGCCGAGCATCCGGTCGATCACGTCATCGACAGTGACGGCGCCGAGCAGGCGGCCTGCGGCGTCGCAGACGGCAACAGCGAGCATGTCGTAGCTGGCCATACGCTCGGCGACGTCGCGGTCAGACGTGTCAGTCGAGACGATCGGCACATCGTCGAGCAATCGACCAATTTCCATGTTCGGTGGTTCGCGCAGCAGGCGCTGCACGTGCGCGATGCCGAGGAACTTGCCGGTCGGGGATTTGAACGGTGCGTTACACACGAAGACCTGGGCGGCGATACTGACGACCCAGTCAGGGTGGCGTATTTGGGCGAGTGCTTCCGAGACGGTGACATGTGGGCCGAGGATGATGACCTCCGGTGTCATCAGGCCACCCGCTGTGCCCTCTTCGTACGACAGGAGCCGGCGGACGGTTTCAGCGTCCTCGTCGCCCATCACGTCGAGCATCTCTTGCCGTTTGGCTTCGGACATTTGGCCGAGGAGGTCGGCGAGATCGTCGAAGTCCATCTCCTCGAAAACGCCTTCGAGTCGCTCACGGTCGAGGCTCTCCACGATGCGCACCTGTTCGGCCTCAGTCAGCTCTTCGAGAACATCGGCGAGTCGTTCGTCATCCATTGCTTCAGCGATCAGACGACGTTGTTCG
>CALAHA010000095.1 GCA_937891565.1 uncultured Ilumatobacter sp.
CACGATTCGTCCGCCCCGGCCGACCTCGGTAATCAACCGGTGGACATCGCCAACTTGATCATCGTTGAGGCCCCCGAGATGCGCAGCGACGATTGAACCCAGCAACAGGCCGCCAAATCCGGGTGCCGGATCAACCGGCAGCACCATGTGGCCGAGGGCAACGCGGCGCGTTGGCACCGTCGGCCGTGTGTGGAAGATCTCCAGTTCGGCGAGGAGCACGATCAGGAATGAGCCAATTCTTCAGGTCAGATCGTCGAGTCAGACGTACGGTCGCAGCAGCGAACGAAGGTCTTGCGCCAAGCCAATGATGTCGGAGCCGTCGGCGTCTTCATCCTTACCGGCCTTGGCGCCCTCGGCATCGGCCATGACCCGCTCAACGATTCGGTCGACGCCAGCAACGGCGCCAGCCCAGGTGCGCTGAGCAAGTGCGTACGGCGGGTGCCTTTTATCGATGAGCAGGGAGAGTTCGATCAGCTGCGTGCGGGACTTCGCATCGAACGGGTCTTTGGCCAGCTTGTCGGCAGCGAGAAAGATCGTGCTCAACGAGCCTTCCGGCGGCTCGTTGTCACCCGACTGGTCGGCGTTCATCAGCTCACCGCCCTCGATTGCATCGAGCAGATCGTCGACAGCGTCTTCGGCTTCGACAGCGACCACGACGGCGTGGCCTTCCCAGCGATGCGGTACTTCTGATTCGACAAGCGCCTCGCTCAGCACCGTGCGGTCGGCGTCGGTCCACTCGTCAAGATTGAACTCGGTCGATTCGGCGTCGGTCTCAAGCACAATCGGAAACGGGCCGATCTCTTCTTCGAGCCGCTCAAAAATGGCATCGACCCTGTCTTCGTGCGTTTCGGGCACGATGAGCTCGCTGTCGTCCCACGCATGGGGAACCAGCGCCTGGGCCATGGCCTCGGCGAGCTCGGCCCGCTGATCGAGGGTCCAAACGTCGACGTTGTAATGGACCTTGACGATGTCGGGATCGTTGGGGTCGAAGTCGACCGTCTCGCCGATACCAGCGGTTTCGTTCTGTTGTTCGGCGCCGCTTCTGCTTACAAATGCCACAAGTGCACGATACCTGCGGTCAGCGCGTCAGTGCTGTCAGAAATGCCTCAGTTCGCTCGTATTCATCTCGAACATTGACCGAATCACGGAATCCATGCCCCTCACCGTCATAGACGACGAACTCGACCTGACCACCGACCGCCCGAATCGCCTCGACAACGGTCTCGCTCTGGCTGATCGGCACCACCGGATCGTCGCTGCCGTGGAACAGGAGGAGCGGTGCGCCGATGCGACCAGCGCGGTGCAGCGGCGACAACTCGTCGTACCGCTCCCAGCCAACGACTGCGGGCTCCCCGACGAGCGTGTCGCAATAATGCGCTTCAAAGCGATGCGTCACCTGGGTCAGTGCTCGGAGATCACTGACCGGATACGAAGCCACGCCGCCGGCAACCAGGTCAGGATGGTCGGCGAGAACACCGAGCACCGTAAGACCACCGGAGGATCCGCCCATCACCACGCTGGTCGCTGGAGTCGCCCAGCCAGCAGCGTGAGCGTGGGCGATGAGTACCGCTGTGTCGTCGACGTCGAAGCGACCCCACCCGCCGTTGAGTGCCTGCTGGAACTGGCGACCATGCCCGGTCGTTCCTCGTGGATCAACGATCAGCACGTCCCAGCCGCGGCTCCACCAATACGAGATGCGCGGCCGAAAGTCCGCCTGCCACTGATCGGTCGGCCCGCCGTGCACCCAGACCAGCAACTTCCCCCTACCTGCTGCGTACCTCCGAGCGAACAACCCATCGACGTCGATCATCTCGGGTTCGGGCAGTTCGAACTGCTGCCAGCCATCGGCGGGCCCCACCGCCAACACCGTGCGGGGCGGTTTGACGTCGAGGTCGCTCAGGTCGTACGCCACGATCTGCGTGGGTGTGACAGCACCTGTCCGCAGCGCGACGACCGTGGTGCCGTGCCAACTCAGTTGACCGTGGCCGCCCTTGCCGATGTTCGTGACTGCCCCGGTCGACCGCTCGACAACAATCAGTCGGCCGAAGCCACGCTCGTTGCGGCACAAAGCGACCCGTTTCTCGTCAGGCGACAGAACAAAGCTGCGCTGTCCCATGCCCCACGTCGGCCCGGCGTGCTCGAATGCTTCGGCGAGCACCGGCTTGTCGTCGACGTACACATTGAGCCATCCGCTGGCATCGTGAACAACCGCAGTTCTCCCGTCGCTGATACGCCGCGGCTGCTGAACCGCTGCACCCTCCGGGCGCCACCGTGCAAGCGTTCCGTCAGCGAGCACGCACGTCACCGTGTGGGCAGCGTCCCACGGCATGGCCGGTGGGCTCCACCCTTGCCAGACAGCGGCCGACGAGTCGAGTGCCAGCTCGGGATCGAAACAGAATGCGTCGGCACCATCATCGAGCCGCCGCAGCGCTCCTGACCCGAGCTGCACTTCCCATACTTCGGCCTCGTCAATGACGAACACCACAACCGAGCCATCGGTCGACGGAGCTCGGCACTCACGTTCAAGTTCGGTGATCGGTTCGGGACGCCCACCAATCGGCTGCCACCAGAGCTCGCCGTCCTTGGCCGCGTAGACCACACCTGTGCCGGCGGGGTGCCAATCGAAGCAGCCGCCCCCCATCCCCCGGCCAGGTGCGGGATCAGGCCCAGTACTTAGGACCCGCTCAGCGCCACCCTGCACAGGCACCGTCATGATCGCTGCCGCTCCACGCCACCGCTGCACGAAAGCAACGGTCTGGCCATCTGGCGAAATCTTCGGCTCGGTGAGGTCGCGGCCGGCGGTCAACAGCTCCAGGGGGACGTGCACACAGCGATGTTACGACCGGACGCGAAACCCTGTTGCACATCGGCAATCAACTCAGGATCGTGCAGGCGGTCTGGGTCAATCGCCTCACCACCGATAATGTGCGGAAATGTCCGCACGCGAGAATCCTGACCGCAACCTGGCGATGGAGCTCGTCCGAGCCACCGAATCGGCATGCCTCGCCGCTGCCCGCTGGGTCGGGCGCGGCGACAAGAACGCCGCCGACGGTGCAGCCGTCAATGCAATGCGACTCTCGCTGTCCACCGTCGCGATGACCGGCACAGTCATCATCGGCGAGGGCGAGAAGGACGACGCCCCAATGCTGTACAACGGAGAGGAAGTCGGCGACGGTAGCCAGCCCGAGGTTGATGTGGCAGTCGACCCGATCGACGGCACGACACTCACCGCGCTCGGCAAGACCAATGCCTTGGCAGTCATCGCCGTTGCGGATCGCGGATCGATGCTCGACCCCGGCCCGTCGTACTACATGAACAAAATTGCGGTCGGCCCCGATGCGGTCGGAGCAATCGACATCACCGCCAGCGCCACGCAGAACCTGCGCTGGATTGCCAAGGC
>CALAHA010000096.1 GCA_937891565.1 uncultured Ilumatobacter sp.
CGTGCATCCGACGGTGCAGTCCGAGTGCCGCGATCAGGTGGACGTCGTCAACGCCGGCCTCGGCGGCCATTTCGAGCACGGCCTCGATAATCCGCTGGCGGGTGTCAGGTCGGCGCATCTTTGGCAGCGACAGCGAAGCGTCGTCGAAGCAGATGGTGAGCTTCATGCCGGGCTTGAGCAGCATCGGCAACGGGTCGGAGTCCATTGGATTGAGGAGCGCGTTGCGGATGGCGCCTTCAGGATCTTCGATGCCCGGGAGTGGCTCGGGCGGATAGATCACTCGGCTGCGATCGGCGGGCAGGCGTTCGAGGCTGAAGTTCTCGCCGCGCCAAAAGAGCATGGGTGGTGTCGAGCGATCGACGTCAAGAACAAATCCGGGGCGTGGCATCAGATGACCCTTTCGAAAGGTATCGCAGCAGAGTGGGTGGCCAGCGTGAAAACGAGCCTGGCAGGACGAGGCGCCGCAGCAGAGCTGCGGCGATCCGGTGTGGGGGATCGGACCATCAGCTCTCTCCAGTGCGCAGATCAAATGCGATTTTCACCGCGCCGCGTCGGCCAGCTGTTGCTGCATGGGCGATGGCGTCGACGTGATCGGCGAGCCGGTAGGTGGCCGAGAGCAAGCGCTCGGCCTCAAAGTGGTTGGCGGTGTCGACGGCCAGGTCAAAGGTCTTTGCGGTGCTGCCGTCAGCGAGGGCCTCGGTCCCGTAGGTGTAGGCGCCCTTCAACTCGGTCTCACGGTGCCAGAGCCCGGTGAGGTCGAGCGTGACGTCGGCCGGCATGCCGAGCAGTACAACTCGACCACGGGGCTTGGTCATTGCGAGTGCATCGACCACCGACGAGTTCGACCCGACGGCATCAATCGTGACGTGCGCACCAGAAGTGAGTTGGCCGCCAACGACCATGCCGCCGACTTGGCGGCGGACGGCGCTTTGTAGCTGGCTGTCGGGAACAACGACGTCGGCTCCGAGCGCCTTGGCGAAGGCCTGCTGGTGCGGGTAGCGAGCCCCGACGACGATGCGGGCTTCAGGCACGTAGCGCTTGAGACCAGCAATCGCAGCCAGGCCCATGGTGCCAGCGCCGAGGACAGCGACAACGGGGTGTTCGATACCAGCCAAGCTCGGTCGGCTGAGGAGGGCCGCGTGAATGCCTCCAGCAAGCGGTTCGACAAGGACAGCTCGTTCGTCAGGCATCGAGCTGTCGATGTGATGGAGCTGCGACTCGTGCGCCCAGAACCAAGGGGCCCAGCCGCCGCCAGTCGAGCAGCAAAAACCGGTTTGGATACCCGCTGCGAGTGCTCCACCGTTGGAATCCATTGCGAGGTGGGCGTAGTCGTCACCGTCTGCGGGCGAGGCACCCTCGAAGGGAAGTGGCAGCCCGCGGGCTGCATGGCCAAGGACCGGTTCCAGAATCACGCGTTGGCCTGACTCGAGTTCGCCGACCACCTCGTGGCCGGGGACGAACGGGAAGCTGACCCAATCTTCGAAGTAGGTCGATGCGTGCCCCTCGACGAGGGAGATGTCTGAGCCGCAGATGCCCGCGAGGCGGGTTTTCACTTGATGCCAGCCCGTCGCGTTCGCGCCGCCAGGGCACGATGGATCATCGATCGTGCGAAGGTCAAGCGGGCCCATTTTGGCCGCCATCGTGGGTGACACGGCTGACGCAATCCGGGCGATGCCGAGCTTGGCGACGTTGCGGCGGACCTGCAGTGCCCTCATGAAACGAATGCCTTTCGTTCGCGCTCGCTCAGCAACTTGCCGATCGGCAAGATCGACTGCGATGAGCCCGATGCCTTGCTCCAGTTTTCGACGAGCCAGCCGCGCTTGCGAGCAATCGTGGCAAGCCGAGTTTCCGGGTTGACTGCAACGGGGAAGCCGACTGCTTCGAACAGCGGAAGGTCCGATGAAGAGTCGGCGTAGGCCACGCACTCTTTGATGTCGAGGCCTTCGCGGTCGCAGTAATCGGTGAGCAGCTGTGCTCGGGCCTCGCCGGTCGGCGGCACGACGGGCATTTCGCCGGTGTAGGTGCCGTTGGGCTTGACGGTCATTTCGGCAGCGAAGATCTCGTCGAACAGCGGGCGCAGGCCCTCGACGTTAAAGCTCAGTGCACCGGTGATCAGGATCGTGCGGTGCCCAGCAGCGCGATGCTCGCGGACCCGGCGCAGGCCGTCGGGGAAGCTTTTTGCCATGATGAGCTGCGTCATCATTTCGCGTGCATCGGCTTCGACCTGAGCAACCGGTGCGTTCTCGTAGCGACGGTAAAAGTGGCGCAGGAAATCGGTGCGGTCTTGACGGTCGATTTTGAGGAGGCCTGGGGCTTGGAGCAACGTGCGGAACACGTAGCGGAGGCGCTCGGGTGTATCGAGGCGGCGGGTGGCCAGCCACGAGTAGCTCTCGACGACATTTGATGCAATCAAGGTGTTCTCAAGGTCGAAGGCAGCGACGTGGCGTTTCGGGTCGAGGACCTGCTTGCGCATCCGGCCCATACGGTCGGTTGCCTTTGACTTGCCTGGAGTGGACTTGACGCGGGCGTGCTGGACGATCGACGGCAGGTGAATGTTGTTGACGTAGTGATCCCAATCGACGACCCGCGGGTCGAAGTTGAAGTCGCGCTGGTCGTCAGCATTGAGCGTGTCCCACAGGCCGAGCAGGTTGTCGATCTGGTAAATCGCTTCGCACTCGGTGTAGAGGCCGTACAACTCGACGTATTCGAGCGCCCGCTCGATGTCTTGCCGCTTTGATTCCAGTTCGGCGGCGAAGTCGGCCTGTTTGCCACGCAGGGGGAGTGTCTGCAGGGCTTTCTCCGCGGTGGTCAGCACCTTCTGGGCTCGCGTCAGTTGCTTCTGGACGCGTCCGCGACCAGGAAACTTCCACTCCGGCACAATGATCGGCTGGCCGTCTTTGTCGTACAGCGGATTGTCAGTGAAGAACTTGGTGGTCCAGTCGACCATGGCCCGGTAGCGCAGCGGGTTGACGCCACCAGATGCGACCTGGCTGATCCGGGGGGCCTTGTCGGGCCCCGCACCAGCGACGCCGATGATCGCGGCAACCACGATGTCGACGGGGATGACGTCGACGGTGCCCTCAGGGACACCGGGGAACTCTTTGAGGAGGCCGCCAGCAAACGAGATGATGACCGGCTCGGCCATGCGGAACCCGCGGATCCAACCGGGATTCGGTTCGGCCCATGCCGACTCGATGATCGACGGTCGGACGATCGACACGGGCACATCGCCCTTCATTTCGGTGAGCGCCTGCTCGCCGAGTGCTTTCGTGTATGCGTACGCATCGGGCCAGCCGAGGCTGGCGGCACGCGACCGGCCGGCGTCGACCAGTTCGGCACG
>CALAHA010000097.1 GCA_937891565.1 uncultured Ilumatobacter sp.
TGCTCCGGCATGGACCTCTCGGTCTTCAGCACGTCAGGGTCCGATGTGGGGCCGACAGCCAGCGGAGCGACGCACACCAGCCGACGCGGCGAACGATTCCGCTCGACAGCAATGAAGCTGCAGGATTCCTTCACTGCACTCGAGCGGGCCCGGATGCCGATCCTTTGTGCGATCCAAGGCGCCTGCGTCGGCGGTGGCATCGACATGGTGTCGGCTGCTGACCTCCGCTACGCCTGCGAGTCGGCCTACTTCTGTATCGCCGAGATCAACATCGGCATGACCGCCGACGTCGGCACGCTGCAACGCATGCCACGCCTTGTCGCCGAAGGCATCGTGCGCGAACTCGCCTACACCGGCCGCAAGTGGAGCGCCGCCGAGGCCCTCGCTGCTGGCTTCGTCAACAAGATCTACGCCGACCACGAGCAGTTGCTCTCGGGTGTCCACGAGATCGCCGCCGAGATCGCGTCAAAGAGCCCGATGGCCGTCTGGGGCACCAAAAAGTCGATGCAGTACAGCCAGGAGCATTCAATTGCCGACGGGCTGGAACACATCGCCACCTGGAACGCCTCGATGTTCGACACCGACGACATGGCCGAGGCGTTCGCGGCGCAAATGGAAAAGCGCGCTGCAGATTTCCCTGATCTCTGGGCGCAATCACGCGGCCTCTGAGGCTGCCGCTTGACTCGTGGCCGGGAACGCAACCCGAGCGTCACTCCAACTCGATCGAAATGGTTCGACTCGGCCGCACCTTGTGGCGCTCGCGACAATGGCGAGATGCATGATCTGGTGATTCGGAACGGACGAGTGGTTGACGGCACGGGTGCGGGCGCGCGCATTGCCGACGTGGCGATCGACGGCGGCGTGATCACGGTCGTTGGTGAAGTGGCCAATGCAGGCACCCGCGAGATCGACGCGACCGGCCACATCGTCACCCCCGGCTGGGTCGACGTGCACACCCACTACGACGGCCAAGTCTCGTGGGATCCAGTCATGGCGCCGTCCAGCCAGCACGGTGTCACCTCGGTTGTCATGGGGAACTGTGGTGTCGGGTTCGCGCCCGTCCGGCCCGATGCACATGAGTTCCTGATCGAACTGATGGAAGGTGTCGAAGACATCCCCGGCAGTGCCCTGGTCGAAGGCATCTCATGGGACTGGGAGAGTTTCCCCGAGTACCTCGATGCCTTGGAAGCAATGCCGCGCACGATCGACGTCGGCGCACAAATTCCACATGCAGCCGTGCGCGCCTACGTGCTCGGTGAGCGCGCACACGAATACGACGTCACGCCCGACGAGATCGCCCAGATGGTCGAAATCACTCGCCAGGGCTTAGCCGCCGGGGCCTTCGGTTTCTCCACTTCGCGCACGTTCCTGCACACCTCCAAGCACGGCCATGTTCCCGGCACGTACTCGACGCCCGACGAAGTGATCGCTATCGGCGAGGCCGTCCGCGACTCGGGCCATGCACTGTTCCAGTACGTCTCCGACGATCAGGGTCAGGGAGGCGACGAGCCGTGGCTCGACACGCTCAATGCCATGGGCTGCCCCACCACGTACACGTTGGCGCAAACCCCCGCCGACCCGACCGCGTTCCGAACTGCGCTGGCTGCTGCCGTGAGTGCCACCGCAGCCGGATCACCAATGACCCCGCAGGTCGCGGTGCGCCCGACAGGCATGCTCTACGGACTGCAAAGTTCGTTCCACCCGTTCATTGCTCACCCGAGCTACCGCGCCATCTGCGACCTGCCGCTTGGCGAGCGTGCCGCCAAGCTCGGTGACCCCGAATTTCGAGCTGCGCTGCTCGACGAAAACCCGTTCACGAAGGACCGGTTCGCGAAGTACATGGCGACCAACTGGAGCCAGATGTACCGACTCGGTGACCCGCCTGACTACGAGCCGCCGATCGAGGCCAGCGCCGGGGCGATCGCCGAGCGGGAAGGTCGCCACCCCGGCGAGGTCGTGCTCGACTGGTTGGTGGAAGACGACGGCGAGGCATTTATGTTTAGCCCGCTCGGGAACTACCACGAGCACAACCACGACGTGATCCGCGAGATGCTCGACCACGACATCACGATTCCCGGCGCCTCCGACGGTGGCGCCCACTGCGGTCTCATCTGTGATGCAAGCTTCCCGACCTACCTGCTGACGCACTGGGCACGGGACCGCAGCCGCGGTCCAAAGCTGCCCCTCGAACGAGTCGTCCAGCTGCAAACGTCGAAAACCGCTGATGCGTACGGGCTGAAGGATCGTGGCCGTATCGAGGTCGGCAAGCTGGCCGACATCAACGTCATCGACTTCGACAACCTCCGTCTGCATGCCCCGAAGATGGTCCACGACCTCCCGGCCGGCGGGCGCCGCCTGCTGCAGGACGTCGACGGCTACCGCTACACGATCAAGTCAGGTCAGGTGACCTTCGAAGACGGCAAACCCACCGGCGCACGCCCCGGCGGTGTGCTCCGGTCCGGTCGCTAACGGCTCGATACACGCCTGGCAAATCGACTGGTCAAACGGTGGCGACGTAGATCGTGCTCTCGGCAGTGCCACCGGTAAGCACATTGTCGAAGACAACGACCTCGGCAACTGCAGTGTCGAAGGCACCCTTGAGCACCGCCAGGTATTCAGCGTCGGGCGGGTCGTTCGACCAGAGCGAAAACACGCCGCCTGGGCGGATACACCGAGCGAGCCGCTCGACTCCCTCGGCCTCGTAGAACGAGGCGTTGCTCGGATCGAGCAGGTGGCGCGGCGAGTGATCGATGTCGACGATGATTGCGTCGAACTGGTCGGGGGCTTCTGCACCAAAGTCCATGCCGTTGGCGGCGATCTCGAAGAAGTTGCCGAGGACAAACTCGCAGCGTTCGTCGGTCGATACCGACTCGCCGAGCGGCACGAGATGACGCTCGTGCCAGTCGATCACCGGTGCCAGCGCATCGACAACGCGGAGCGATCTGACGCGTAGGTCATCGAGCACGGTCTGTGCGGTGTAGCCGAGACCGAGGCCACCGACAACGACATCGAGCGACTCATTCGACGTTGCCGCGAGCGCAAGGCTCGAGACAGCCTCTTCGCCATCGGTGATCAGGCTCGACATCAAGCCGTCTTCGCCGATCTTGATCTCGAAGACGTCGATCTTCAGTGTCGGTTCGAGCCGGCGACGCAGGCTGATCACGCCGATGGGCGTCTGCTGGTAATCGAGTTCTTCAAAGAGTCGGCTCATCTCGCTGGGTCAGATCGGGTGAACGACGAGGACCGGACAGGCGGCCCTGTTCAGGACTGCTGCTTCGACCGAAGGCTCGAACAACCGTGAGAACCAGCTTCGCTCGCTTGCTCCAATCACCATCACGTCGACTCTGCTCTCAACAGCCTGATGCGGTCGCATACGACACGGAGGCCGCGCCCACGGCAGCCGGCTCTGGGCTGACACTGATGACGACATAGCTTGCGTCGTCGCCGAAGAGATCAAGCGCCTGGCGGACGACTGAACGGTCACGTTCGGTTCCATCAACGGCGATGAGCACTTTCTTCGGTGTGATCGTCATACACAGAGTCTTCCACGTGCAGACGGTTCGCAAACACCGATCAGTTCAATCCGTTTCTGCCCGTCGCGTCAGATTGCCCGTCGACCAAAGAGTCCGCGTGAACGCATACTCATCACGACAACACCATCCTGATTGGTCATGGCGCCTTCGGTCAGGATCGTCCCTCGCGTCGGGTCCTTCGACGACGGTGTGGTCTCGATCACGGTGATCGTTCCAGTCAGCGTGTCACCAGGGCGAACCGGCGCCCACCAGCGCAGTTCCTCCATCCCCGGTGATCCTCGGCTGTCGGCACCATCGAGCACGGTGTCGGCGTAGAGCCGCATCCACAGGGAACCGGTATGCCAACCACTAGCAATCAGACCACCGAAGGACGAGCCGACAGCAGCGACGGGGTCGACGTGAAACGATTGCGGATCGAACTGAGTGGCGAAGTCGATGATCGCCTCCTCGGTCAGTGTGACCGAGCCCAGCTCGATCACCTGGCCGCTCGTGAAGTCCTCGAAGTGTGTGGTCGCCATCTGACGAGTCTGACAAACCGCCGTCGCTCGTCACGGCTTGGGGTGCCTCTTATTGGCCAAGGATCAGCCAGACTCGTGTGATGTCGTTGAAGGACACCACCACTGCCAAGCTCGAAGCGTTCGCCGCGAAGACGGTACCGAAGTTGCCCGCCAAGGTGGTTGCCAAGTTGGCAGGTACGCCGCTCGTCATCGACGGACGCACGCTCGATCCCTACATCCAGCTTGCCGTCAACCAGTCAGCCGGCGGGCGGGCGATGTCGACCCTGACCCCGCAAGTCGGCCGAGCAGCCGCGCACGACGCATTCGCTGCGACAAACGGCGCACGTGCATCGGGCGTGGCCGTGCGAGACCGCACCATTCCAGGGCCCGACGGCGACCTCGGTGTTCGGCTGTATCACCCGAGCGACGCCGCCGGCCTCCTCCCAGGTGTGCTGTTCATGCATCAGGGCGGTTGGGTGATTGGCGACCTCGACAGCTGCGACACCTTCTGTACACGCCTCGCTGCCGAGCTCGGTGCCGTCGTGGTCAGCCTCGACTATCGGCTCGCACCCGAGCACCAACTGCCGGCCCAACACCAAGATGCCGATGCCGCCTGGGCATGGCTGACCTCGAACACCGAAGGGCTCGGCATCGACCCTGACGCGCTGGTGGTTTGCGGCGACTCGGCAGGTGGCCA
>CALAHA010000098.1 GCA_937891565.1 uncultured Ilumatobacter sp.
GGTCAACTACGACGGTGGCGATGTCCGGCCCAACGCCGTACTGACCAAGCTGTCGGCGACCGGCACAGTCTGTATTTACACGTTGCGCGCAACGGATCTTGTTGTTGACGTGAACGGTGCATTCGCGGCTGGCTCCAGCTTCAGCTCAATCAACTCGGCACGGCTCCTCGAAACTCGCACTGGCCCGAACTTGAAGACCATCGATGGGGAGTCGCAAGGCCGAGGTCGCATCGGTGGGGGGCAGTTTGTGACCATCCAGGTGACTGGTCGAGCAGGAATCCCCGAGGGTGCCAGAGCGGCGTCGTTGAATGTTGTGGCGATTTCTGCTGACGGGCCCGGCTATTTGACGGTGTATCCGTGTGATCAGCCTCGTCCGGTTCCGGCAGCGTCGGTCAACTACAACAGTGGTGATGTTCGGGCCAATGCTGCACTCACCAAATTGTCAGTGACTGGCACGGTCTGTATCTACACGTTGCGAGCCACCGACGTCGTCGTTGACGTGAACGGCGCAATCACCTGAGGTCGACTCCTCAATACTGGTGAGGTCTGGGTTCGACGAGCAGATTTGTCTGCCATCCAGCTGGTTTCTGTGAGCACGTAAAAGTTAGAGACATATCATCGCCATTAAATCTGTTACTTTGTCGCCTGGCAGCCACCTGGCTGTTCATCGAGAGGCGGCAATATGTTTTCTGCAGAAACAATTCGTGCACGGAGCGTTCGTAACGGACTTGTCGGGGCAGCAATGTTGCTGGCGTCTGTTGTTGGGGTCGCTCCTGGAAACGCTGCCGCTGCCGACACGCCGCAGCCGAATGCGGAACCGTTTGTTGATGTGTCTGCCGGGTCGGTCGGCCTTGCACGTGCCCAGGCAGGTGTGGCAGCGGCAAGTGGTCCTGATACTTCTCGTGGGTTGAGTTTCAACCGTGCCGCGATGCGATCGGTGCTTGCTGATGCCCCGGACAATTCGAGGGGTGCCGGGTCGTTGGCCATTGATTTGCCGGCGCCTGATGGGTCGATGATGTCGTTCAATGTGTGGGAGTCAGCGGTCATGGCGCCCGAGTTGGCTGCCGCGTTCCCGGAGATCACGACGTACGCAGGACAGGGAGTTGACGATCCGGCTGCGACGATTGTTTTTGACGTGACTCCGCATGGTTTCCACGCCCAGATCCTGTCGCCGAGTGGCGCGTGGTATATCGATCCGGCTGCGATGGGCGACGACGTGGTGCACGAGAGTTTCTTCCGCTCCGATCGCGGCAGCCCGGAGCAGCCGTTCATCGAAGGCAATGCCATCAAGCTTGAAGTCGACCAACTCGAACAGCGAAGCCCGCAGGCGCGAGTCGCAGCGCGGTCAGGAACGCAACTCCGAACGCTGCGCACTGCTGTTTCGGCAACGGGGCCCTACACCGCTCAAAACGGTGGCACCCGCTCATCCGCGCAGGCGGCGATCGTCACTGCGGTCAACCGTGTTTCAGGGATCTACGTCACCGAGATCTCCACCCGGCTCCAGCTCGTCGCGGGCAACGAGCAGCTGGTGTACGTGAGCAGCCTGAACGGATGCGTTGACGGCTCGAACAAAGACTGTGACCCGTTCGTCGATGGCAACGACGACCTCGACACGAACCAGTCGGTGACCGACAGCCTTATTGGCGACGCCAACTATGACATCGGCCATGTGTTTACGACTGGATCCGGTTTGGCCGGGCTCGGTGTTGTCGGCGTTCCCGGCGAGAAGGCCAAAGGGACGACTGGTACTGGCTCTGCTGACGATGGGTTTTTCGTCGATTACGTGGCTCACGAGATGGGTCATCAGCTTGGTGGCAGCCACACGTTCAACGGGGTGAGCGGTGCCTGCACTGCAGAGACCGCGGCGGGCGACATCACGCTTCAAATTGAGCCGGGGAGTGGTTCGACGATCCAGGCCTACGCCGGGATTTGTGGTTTAGACGATCTGCAGCAAAAGAACGAAGGACAGCCGGGTGACGGTACGAACGCATCAGACCCCTACTTCCACTCGCGTAGTTTTGATCAGATCATCGCCCACCTCGCCACAATCGTTGTGACCAAAACGGCAACGGGTAACAGCGTTCCGACCGTCAATGCCGGCTTGGATGTCACCATTCCGGCACAGACACCGTTCTTCTTGACAGCTGCTAGTAGCGATGCGGACGGCAACACGTTGACGTACAACTACGAGCAGCGTGACGGCGGCACATTGTCGGCGCTCAACGATCCAGAGATCTCGGCTGGGCCGCTGTTCCGTTCGTTCTTGCCAACGACGTCGCGGACGTCGTTCTTCCCGCGTCTGTCTGAGGTTGCTGCTGGGAACACGAACCAGAATGGGTCGTGTGCTGCACCTGATGGCGGGAAGAGCAAGGCGTTGTGTTGGTCGCAGTTCTTGGTTCCGACCGGGACCTCGCGGGCAATGAACTTCCGTGCAACCGTGCGCGACAACTCAGCGGCTGGCGGTGGCGTCAATACTGACGACACGGTTGTCAATGTGGCCGGTGCGGCTGGCCCGTTTACGCTGACCGCTCCGAATGGCGGCGAGAGTCTTTCGGGTTCGACCACGGTGACATGGAATGTCGGCGGCACTGCCGGCGCACCTGTCAGCGCGGCGACTGTCAGCATCCGGATGTCGACCGACGGAGGCTTGACCTTCCCGACCGAACTCCTTGCCAACACCGCGAACGACGGGTCGGCCGAGGTCTCGCTGTCCAAGTCGAGTAGCCGGGTGCGTCTGATGGTGCATTCGGGTGACTTCAAGAACGGCTCCGGGTTCTTCGATATTTCCGACGCGAACTTCACCGCATCTGGCGATGGCACGACGACGCCGAGTTCTGGCTTCGAGTCGGTGAACCCGGCGCGTTTGCTTGAGACACGTATTGGTCCAAACTTGAAGACCACTGATGGGCAGTTCCAAGGCGTTGGTCGGGAGGGCGATGGTGACACGATCGAGTTCCAGGTCACTGGTCGTGGCGGGATCCCTGAGGGTGCCGAAGCAGCGTCGTTGAACGTTGTGGCGATTTCTGCTGACGGGCCTGGCTATTTGACGGTGTATCCGTGTGATCAAGCTCGTCCGAAACCGGCGGCGTCGGTCAACTACGACGGGGGCGATGTACGGCCCAACGCTGTGCTGACCAAGTTGTCGGTGACCGGCACGGTCTGTATCTACACGTTGCGTGCAACGGATCTTGTTGTTGATGTGAACGGCGCGTTCGCCGCTGGGTCTGGCTTCGAGTCGGTGAACCCGGCGCGTTTGCTTGAGACACGTATTGGTCCAAACTTGAAGACCACTGATGGGCAGTTCCAAGGCGTTGGTCGGGAGGGCGATGGTGACACGATCGAGTTCCAGGTCACTGGTCGTGGCGGGATCCCTGAGGGTGCCGAAGCAGCGTCGTTGAACGTTGTGGCGATTTCTGCTGACGGGCCTGGCTATTTGACGGTGTATCCGTGTGACCAGGCTCGTCCGGATCCGGCAGCGTCGGTCAACTACAACGGTGGCGATGTGCGGCCCAACGCTGTATTGACCAAGCTGTCGGTGACCGGCACGGTCTGTATTTACACCTTGCGAGCCACCGACATCGTCGTCGACGTAAACGGAGCATTTTCCTGAGGCCGAGTTTGAAATATTGGTGAGGTCTTGGTTTGACCCGCAGGTGTGCTGCTGCGTTGCAGTTCCTGCGGGGCGATGCTCGAACGACAGAAACCCTCTACCTACAGAGAAAACGGTGGCCACGTAGGGTTTCACGCGATCGAGAATCCAGAGCCCAGACCGAGAGTCGAACTCGGGACCTACGCATTACGAATGCGTTGCTCTACCAACTGAGCTATCTGGGCAATTCCGACTCGTTGCCAAGAAGGACGACACAAATATATCGGCCGAGGCCGGGTCAGCCTCGCGGGGATTCGAGTGGGTCTCGACCGTCCCACGTCCCTGATGACTCGTACGGCTCGAATCGAGCAAACATTTCCTCCGCATACCAGTCGCCTGTGCGGGTCTCTTGGATCACCTGCTGATGCCTCGGCATCGAATACGCATAGGCCCGCGCCGCACCCATCGACTCCCACAAACTGAACGTTGCGAGCCGGCCCACCGGGGCCTCTCCGACACCGACGACATCGATCAGACCGGCTGCCGTGTGCAACTCGGCGTCGACCTCGACACCCGCCCGCCCGAACGCTTTCCACGAGGGCCGCCGCACATTGGCCCGGGTGATGATCGCAATTGGCCCGGACCTGTCGCCCGGCTCAATGCCATCGAGCGGATTGATGCCGCGCCATGTGCCGTGCCCGCCGACCGCCTTCAAACGGACGTGCCAACTTTCGGCCGCACGTTGCCACCGCTTCGCAATGCGATGCGACGACATGAACCTGTCGAGGTCGGCTTCGCTCTCCCACACGGCGAACAGTGCCGTCCGCCGGAGGTCGGCGCTCGGCCCAGTGTTGTTGCCCTTGCCGCTCCCCATGAGCCGCCAAAAATGTAGGCCATCGACACGCGACATCGCAGGGCGATCAAGCCCGAGGCGTGCCAATGCGAACACGGCACGGCCCCGTCGTTCACGAATCAGGTGGAACGATGCGATGCGGGCCATGCATCCGCCATGCTGTCAGCAATGAGTTCGTTCAGCACCACCTTCGTCGATGTTCTTATCGTCGTCGTGGTCGGCTACTTGCTCGGCTCAATCCCGGTCGCCAACCTCGTAGCACGCCGCCGTTCGGCAATCGACTTGCGCGAAGTCGGTGACCGCAACCCCGGATTCTGGAATGCACGCGAGACGCTCGGCAAATGGGCAGCGGTCCCGGTGTTCGTTGGCGACCTCGCCAAAGGCGCTGCGGCAGCAACCGTGGGTGTGTTGATTGCTGACCCCGGTGTGTGGGGAGTTGCCTACGTCGCCACTGGTGCAGCGATGATTGGTCACGCATTCCCAGTCTTCGCTCGATTCGTTGGCGGTCGCAGCATTCTGACGTTTGTCGGCGGCGCCGCCGCGTTTGCGTCGCTGTCGGTGGCAATCGGCGTCGGCGTGGTCCTTGTCGTATTCGCCATCACCCGGTCGTTTGTGTGGGGCTCGCGGGCCGGGATACTTGCGCTCCCATTCATCCATATTGTGCTCGAGGGGCCATACCGGACCGCAGCGATGGGCGTGCTGATGACGATCATTGGCATTCGGTTTGCCATGGCCGCGCTGACTGATCGCAAGCGCGCCCCTCAGCCGTAGGTGCGGCCGCGCCAGGTCTGCGGGCCGCGTCGGGCAATGCCCTTGGCGATGGCAAATGTGGCGGGAAGGTCAGCAAGCGGGCTCGCCCAATACGGCGCATCGGCCACCGTGTAGGAAGTTCGTGTTCCAGCAAGCGTGCCGATCCGGTTGATCAGCAGGAAAGCGTCGAGGATGTCGCCGCGCCCGAGCAGCAGCCGCGGGAGTGGCAGCGCCTGGGCGAGGAGGACGACGCTGAGATCGAGGAGTTGACGACCGAGCGGCTCGACACCGGGAAGTGCGAGGGATCGGCCCCAGCCAGCCCAGGTGTCGTCGAACGACTCGAACATACGAACCGTCAGTAGATCGCTCGCATCGAGAAAGCCGACCGATGCGCCGCTGGCAGCAAGACGGCGGGCGAGCGCGATGTCTTCGACCACTTCGCCGCCGACCTCAGACATCCCACCTGCGTCGAGGAACGCCCGTCGAGGGAACGTCATGCACTGGCCGTTCGCCATCGCCCGGCCAGGCCGGGTTGCAACACCGGGTGGGCCGAAGCGGTAAACGAGCGTCGTCAACATTGCCGGATGCAGCCAGCGACTCCCGGGCGTGGGGCAGTCGAACCGGCCGCCAACGGTCAGCAGGTCGAACTCATCGTCTATCGCCCGACGAACAAGCGCCGTTGGCAACCGAGGGTCGGGGCGGGTATCGGCATCGAGGGTGACAACCCACTCGCCTGTTGCGGCCTCGATGCCCTGCTGCAATGCCCAGGCCTTGCCGGCCCAGCCCGCCGGAAGTTCGCTGCCCTGCAACACCCGCGCTCCAAGTCGTTCCGCCAGCTCGGCGGTGCCGTCGCTCGACTGGTCATCGACGACGATCACTTCGCCAACCCCGGTCGCTCCCACAATTGTGTCGAGGAGCGGGCCGAGGCGGTCGACTTCGTCGCGAGCCGGGATGACGATGCTGATCTGAGGTGTCGGCGGGCTGCTTGCTCTGCCCGCGCTGACAGGCCGCGCAGCCTTTGCAACCTTGGCGAGCCGTGCGACTGCTAGTCCGGCCGCGGCCAGGCGGATACCAACGAGACCAAACCGGAGACCAAGCCGGAGGCGACTCCTCACTCGTTGTCCTGAGCAATCATCTCGCAGACGATCTTTGCGCTGGTCGCCACGAGCGGCAGGCCGCCACCCGGATGGCTCGACCCGCCCACGAGGTACAGGCCGTCCTTCGTGCCACGGTTCGCCGGGCGAGCAAACGCCGCCTTCTTGCTATTCGACGCGGTCCCATAAATCGCACCACCAGGCGATCGGTAAAACGCCTCGATGTCGGCTGGTGTCAGCCGGGCGCAGAACTGCATCCGGTCCCGCAGGTCGACTCCATGTGCGGCGAGCCGTTCGAGCACGAGGTCGCGATACGCGGGTGCGTCGACGTCGGCTCCCGGCGGCGTGTTCACGAGCAGGAACCAGTTCTCGCTACCGGCTGGAGCCTGGCTTCGATCGGTCACCGATGAGATGCAGCCGTAGATCGTTGGGTCGGTTGCCAGCTGCCCGGCGTCCAGTTCGCGAAACTCCTGGGCGTAGTCGTCGGAGAACCAGACGTTGTGATGGCCGAGGCCCTCGGTCGTCCCCGATGCGCCGATACAGAGTGCGAACCCGCTCGTCGACCGGCCAGCCTTGCGGACATGCTTGAGGGCCCGTTCGTCATCGATGAGGTCGCCGTAGAGGTGCTCGGCATCAACATTGGCGATGACGATGTCAGCAGCAGTTGTCGTGCCGTCAGTGAGCTTGACGCCGGTGACCGCTTGATCTTGGGTTGTGATCTGAGCGACGTCGCTTCCGGTCTTGATGGTGACGCCCTGGTCGATGGCTACCCGGACGAGCGCATCGCGTAGCGCGCCGAGGCCACCCATTGGATACCAGCAGCCGTACTCGGCTTCGATGTGCGGGATACACGCCAGCGTGGCCGGTGCCTGCCTTGGTGACGAGCCAGAGTAGGTCGCATAACGGTTCGCCCACTGCTGCAGTTCGGGCGAGTCAAAGGTCGCGCGGGAGGCGTCGTTCAGGCTGCGCAGCGCGTCGATGGCAGCGAGGTCTTTCGGTGACTGCATCCGCTTCAACAGCGCGACGGGGTTATCCATCGGACCGGCAAAGAAGGTCCGCTCGGACACCTCCCAGATCTTGCGACCGTGCTCATTGAAGCCACGCCAAGCATCGCCCGATCCCGGTGCGAAGGTGTCGAATGCCGCGGCCGTTGCATCGGCGTCATCGTGGACCCTGAGCTGACCGCCATTGCGCCAGTGGTAGCAGAACTGTGGGTCGAGCCGGACCAGATCAAGTTCGGTTGCGAGGCTCGTTCCGGCAAGTGTCAACACCTCGTCGAACACGTGGGGAAGGGTGAGCAGCGACGGGCCGATATCGAACGTGAAGCCGTTGCGTTTGAACGTTGCCAGCTTGCCGCCGGCGATATCGTTCCGTTCGAAGATCGTCACCGTGTGGCCAACAACGCGCAGCCGAATCGCGGCTGCCAGCCCCCCGACACCACCTCCGACGATCACCACGTGCTTCATTTTTGGAGCTTTCGCATCACTGCCACTCCGGCGATTGGAAGCATGCCGAGCCCGCCGACTACGGCCACGAGCGGATCGCGGAAATACTTCGCGAAGCCGAGCGTCTCCATCACCGACATGTATGCGTAGGTACCGACGAGCGGGCCGTCCGCGTCATGTTCCTTCGGCGGCAAGAGTGCCTCGAGG
>CALAHA010000099.1 GCA_937891565.1 uncultured Ilumatobacter sp.
AGGAACGAAACTTGCCGTATCGCGACTCGGTCGAAAAGGCCTACTCCACGGATGCGAACATCTGGGGTGCCACCCACGAGGCCAAGGCCCTCGAGGAACTCGACACGCCGATGGAAATCGTCACCCCGATCATGGGCGTTCCATTCTGGGACGAGAGCATCGCAATCGAGACCGAAGACGTCACCGTGCGCTTCGAAGAGGGCTGGCCTGTTGCGATCAATGGCGAACGCTTCGACTCGCAGGTCGAGTTGGTCAACGAAGCAAACCGGGTCGGCGGCCGCCACGGGCTCGGGATGAGCGATCAGATCGAGAATCGGATCATTGAGGCCAAGTCCCGCGGCATCTATGAAGCCCCCGCGATGGCCCTCCTTCATGCCTGCTACGAACGCCTCGTCAACGGCATCCACAATGAGAACACGATCGAGAACTATCGCACGATGGGCCGCCGCCTCGGCCGCCTGCTCTACGAGGGCCGCTGGTTCGACCCGCAGAGCCTGATGCTTCGCGAGCCGCTGATGCGTTGGATTGGTTCGGTCGTGACGGGTGAGGTCACCCTGCGTCTGCGTCGCGGCGACGACTACTCGATCCTCAACACGGTGTCCGACAATCTCACCTACGTACCCGACCGCCTTTCGATGGAGCGCGTGCAAGACCAGCCGTTTGGACCACTCGACCGCATCGGCCAGCTCACGATGCGCAACCTCGACATCACCGACACTCGGAACAAGCTCAACCTGTATCAAGGCATCGGCACGCTTCGGTCCGGCGACATCACCAAAGCCCTCGATAGCTGATGTCCGGTCACACTGTGCCTGACACAGTGTGACCGGTGTGTGCAGAGAGCCAGCAGGCTCAGCGGGTGGGGGCGAGGGCGTGGACGATGCCGGCGATGAGGCGGGCGCGTTCAGGCATCGTGGCGACGATGACGTGTTCGGTGTCGGCGTGGGCTCCACCGCCGACGGCCCCGAGACCGTCGAGCGTCGGGACGCCGATTGCTGCAGTGAAATTGCCGTCGCTACCGCCACCGACGGCGAAGCCTTCGATGCCCGGCGAGACCCGCTGAGCGATCGGGAACAGAGATGCAGATGCCGACTCAGGCATCGGCGGGCGGCCGATGCGTCCGCTGACTTCGACGGACGCTCCCTCGACGTGCGCCGTGAGCCCCGCCATGGCTGCTTCGACTCGGGCCTTTTCGCCAGCGGTCTCCACGCGGGCGTCGACCTTGATCAGCCCGTGGGCCGGCACGACGTTGTCGGTGCTCCCGACCTTGGCGACCGTCGGGGTGACAGTCGTGCCGACGCTTGCATCGCCGATCAAGTTGATCGCGAGCACCTGGTGCGATGCCTCAACCAACGCATTGATGCCCTTCTCGGGTTCGAGGCCGGCATGGCTCGCTCGCCCAGTGATCACGACATCGAAGGTGCCGCAGCCCTTCCGGCCAGTCTTGAGGCCGCCGCCATCGGCTGACGGTTCGAGCACCAGCACGTTGCCGCACGCCAACGCGCGCTCTTCGATGAAGGCACGCGACTCGTGCGAGCCGCTCTCTTCATCGGCGCTGAACAGCAACTCAACGTGCGAGCAGTCGTCGAGCGATGCAAGCCCGTGGAGCGCCTGGACAATGCCCGCAAGCATGTCGAAGCAACCCGGCCCTGTCATCACGCCGTCGGTGACAGCAAAGGGCAGCCGTTCGAGCGTGCCCATCGCGAACACGGTGTCGTGATGGCCGAGCAACATCACTGTCGTCTCGTTGCTACCTTTCCAATGAACGTGCGGGCCCTTCGGCGACTCGACGAGCTCACATGTTCCGCCGATGTGACGCTCGATCATCGACGCCAACGCAATGGCTGACTTGTGGAGTTGCGCAAGATCACCCGACGGCGACTCAATCTCGATCAACGTCTGGGTGTCAGCGATCATCGCGTCGAGGTCAAACACAGTCATGCCCTTATCGTAGATACAACGTCAGCGCCTGGCCACGTTCGGCCTCAACTGGCCAGATATTGGCTCGTCAGATCGAGAAGCCGCCGAGTTTCACTTCGAGGTATTCGGCGATGCCTTCGTGGCCGCCCTCTCGGCCCAGGCCCGAGTCGCCCATGCCGCCAAACGGGGCTGCCGCCGACGTCGGGTTGACGTCATTGATGCCAATGATCCCGAACCGGAGACGTTCGAACGTCCGCATGGCCGTCGACAAGTTTTGCGTGTACACGTAGGCGGCGAGCCCGTAGTTGGTGTCGTTGGCCATTGCGATGACTTCGTCGACGTCGCTGTAGGTGATGACCGGAGCCACTGGTCCGAAGGTCTCTTCGCGTCGGATCAGCATGTCCTCGGTGACGCCGGTGATGAGAGTCGGTGCATAAAAATGCCCGCGATCGAAAGCCTCGCCGGTGAGCCGCTGACCACCGACGGGAACCTCAGCGCCCTTGGCTCGTGCGTCGTCGACCTGGTGAGCAACTTTGGCGACCGCTGCTTCGTTGATCAGCGGGCCGACACCGACACCTTCGTCCATACCGTTCCCGGCCCGCACACGACCGACGCGCTCGATAAGCGTGCCAACAAATGCGTCGTGCGCCGATTCGTGCACGTACAGCCGGTTCGGACTGATGCATGCCTGCCCTGAATTGAGGAACTTCAAGGCCGCCGCGCCCTTCGCGGCGTGCACCGGATCGGCATCGGGGAACACGATGAACGGTGCGTGCCCACCGAGCTCGACGGAGACACGCTTGAGGTTGCTCGCTGCTGACCCTGCGAGCATCTTGCCAACGGCAGTCGAGCCGGTGAACGTCAGCTTGCGAACGCGCTCGTCCGTGCAGAACACCTCGCCGATCGGCTTGGGGTCCAGAGCTGTGACGAGGTTGACGACACCGCCAGGAGCACCGGCGTCGGCGAATACCTGGAAGATCGCGCGGGCACAGAGCGGCGTTGCCTCGGCCGCTTTCAGCACGAGCGTGCAGCCTGCCGCGAGCGCTGGACCCATCTTCCTGGTCAGCATTGAGATCGGGTAATTCCACGGCGTGATTGCAGCAACGACGCCGACCGGTTGCTTGAGGACGAGGAAGCGTTGATCGGCACGCGCCGACGGCAACCACTCCCCTGCCACGCGCTTTGCTTCTTCGGCGTACCAGCGGAGAAAGTCGGCGCCGTACTTCACTTCGGCAGCCGACGCCTTCAGCGGCTTGCCCTGCTCGCGCGTCATCAGCTCAGCGAGTTCTTTCGACCGCTCGGTCATCAACTGCCAGGCGCGATACAGCAGGTCAGCGCGCTCGTACGCCGTTGTTTGGGACCATGAGTCGAATGCTGCGTCGGCTGCCGCTACGGCGGCCCGAGCATCGTCGGCACCGCCATCAGGCACGGTGTCGATCACCTCACCTGTTGCGGGGTTGGTCACCTCGAACCGCTGCCCTGATGTTGCCTCGACCCACTCGCCATTGATGAACATGACGCGCAGCGTAGAACCCGCCTCGCTGTCGCGGCGAGATACAACCTTGTGCCAGACCACGATGACACTCGGATCCAAGGGTTGTCTCTCGGTACCGTCGCTCTCATGGACGCACATCAGTGGTTGGAAGATGTCGAGGGCGACAACGCATTGGCATGGGTGACTGAACGCAACGCTGTTGCTGAGGCGACGCTTTTCGTCGACCCACAATTCGAACCGATCAGGGCGTCAACGCTCGATGTACTCGAGGCCGATGACCGCATCGCCTACCCATCTCGCCATGGCGACCTCGTCCACAACTTTTGGACCGATGCCGAACACCGTCGCGGTCTCCTGCGGCGCACAACGTGGGCTGACTACGTCGGCGGTGAGCCCGAGTGGGAGACGATCCTCGACCTCGACGCGCTGTGCGCGGCCGAGAACGAATCATGGGTTTTTCGTGGCTCGTCAACGCTGCGCCCCGATCGGCGGCGAGCGCTCATCGAGCTCTCACCCGGAGGCTCTGACGCTTCTGTGACGCGCGAGTTCGACCTCGTTGAGAAGCGATTCATTGCTGAGTCGGAAGGCGGCTTCGTTCGTCCCGTGGCAAAAGGCAGCCTGACGTGGATCGACGCCGACACGGTGTACGTGACCAGCGACTTTGGGCCGGGCAGCCTGACTCGGTCCGGGTATCCGCGGACCGTTCGGCGGTGGACCCGCGCTACACCGATCGCAGACGCCGAGATTGTCTTCGAGGGCAATGAGGCCGATGTCGCTGTCGGCGTCGGCGTGTCGTCGATGGAGGGCTTCAGACATCACGTCGTCGAGCGCTCCCCGGACTTCTTCACGACGCGCACGTCGATCCTGCACGACGGCAAGTTCGTGACTGTTGACGTTCCCGACGACGCCGAGGTCAGCTTCCACGAACGATGGATCTTCATCTCACCTCGTTCTGATTTCGAACATCGGGGCCAATCCTTTCCGACCGGGTCGCTGCTCGTTACCGACATCGACGGCTTCCTTGCCGGCACCTCAGAACTCACCGCACTCTTCACGCCGACGCAAACCGCATCGCTCGGTGGCTTTTCTTGCACCCGTCATCGGGTCGTACTCAACGTGCTCGACGACGTACGCAACGCACTGTCGGTTGCCACTCCGCCCGCATCGACGGACGGTAGCTGGAGCATCGAGGCACTCTCGGGCGCACCAGATGCCTGGACCTTGTCGGCAAGTGCGGTCGACGGAGCCGAACGCGACGACATCTGGCTCGTCGGTACCGACTTCGTCACTCCAGAATCGCTGTTCGTGATGTCGCTCGATGACAGCGCTTCTCCACAGCTCCTGCGCCAAGCGCCTGCCCGCTTCAATGCGAGCGACCTGGCGATCCAACAGCACTTCACAGCGAGCGCCGACGGAACCCGCATCCCCTACTTCTTGGTTGGTTCGAACGCCTCGCTCGCGACCACCGACGGATCGCGCCCCACGCTGTTGAGCGGCTACGGAGGGTTCGAGATCGCGCGCACCGCTGCCTATTCGGCGGTCATCGGCAGGTCGTGGCTGAGCAGCGAATCTGGTGTCGGCGGCGTGTATGTGCTGGCCAACATCCGCGGTGGCGGCGAGTACGGGCCGGCCTGGCACCGTGCCGGGCTGCGCGAGAAACGTCCCTGCGTGTACGAAGACTTCGAGGCAGTCGCCCGAGCGATTATCGAGCGTGGCCTCACATCGCCCGGACGACTCGGTATTTCGGGAGGCAGCAACGGAGGCCTACTCGTCGGCAACATGTACGTCCGTACCCCCGAACTTTTTGGCGCCGTCGTTTGCCAGGTCCCGCTCCTCGACATGCAGCGCTACCACCTCCTGCTGGCAGGCGCCTCGTGGATGGCCGAGTACGGCGACCCTGACGACCCGAGCGACTGGGCCTATCTGCAGGGCTATTCGCCGTATCACCTCGTCGATCTCGCCGTCGACTACCCGCCAATCCTGCTGACCACCTCGACGCGAGACGACCGAGTCCATCCCGGCCATGCCCGCAAGATGGCCGCGCTCCTTGAGGTAGCTGGCAAGGACGTCACCTACTGGGAGAACATCGAGGGCGGTCACGGTGGGGCAGCCGATGCCGGTCAGCAGGCCACCATGCAAGCCCTCATCTTCACCTTCCTCCGCACGCGCCTCGCCTGAAGCCCACCCCAATCGACCCGTTTGCGTCGAACAACTCGTTGGTGTCCACGCGAGAAGCTCGACATAAACGTTGAGCGGGCGAAGTGGCAAGGTAGAGAGATGAACCGACGAGCCAGCCTGGCAATTCTCTCCGCACTCGCGCTCATCAGCGCAGCCTGCTCCGGCAGCAGCGATGGCGCAGCAACAAACACCGGCGCGCCAACGGTTTCAGAGGCTCTGACGACCGATGCGCCGGTTGAAGATCCGCCAGCCAGCGACCCGACGGCAGAGACCGCCGGGCCATCATTGATGGACAGCCTGCCGGTGGTCGAGCCTGGCTTCGACATCTCACCAGGCGTCGAACAAGTGGCGATTACGGGCGCCACGCCAGGATCGACCGTCAGCATCGTCACGACGACCATGGCCGATGAACGCCTGCCGGAAGGGACCGTCACCGAGCCACCCAACGGGGGCGAGATTGACGGCTACGGCTCGTTCCTGTTCCGTAACCTCGACGCCACGACCGACTGGCGTCTCGTCGTCGACGGCGCCGGTATCACCGAGCCGTTCACCGTGCTCGGCCGCGATTCCCATCCTGAACCGGCGTTCTTCGCCGAACAACGCTTGGTACCAGGGCTGAACTACATCGAGACGCGGGACGGCACAACGCTGAGCGCCAACGTCGTCCTGCCAGGACCGATCGAGGACGGGCCGTACCCAACGGTCGTCGAGTACTCGGGCTACACGCCGGCCGACCCGAACGGATTCGGCTTCAAAGACCTCTTTATTCCGCTCGGCTACGCCTACGTCGGCGTCAATATGCGCGGCACCGGCTGCTCGGGCGGTTCGTTCCGCTACTTCGAATACACCCAGAGCACCGACGGCTACGACGCCGTCGAGGCCGTTGCCGCGCAGCCGTGGGTCTTCGAGAACCGCGTCGGCATGGTCGGCGTCAGCTACCCCGGCATCAGCCAGCTCTTTGTTGCACAAACTCAGCCGCCGAGCCTGGCAGCGATTACCCCGTTCTCGGTGATCGACGACAGCTACAACGCGACGCTGTACCCCGGCGGCATCTTGAACACCGGCTTCGCCGTCGAGTGGACACAAGACCGCGTCGACAACGGCAAGCCGGCGATCACCCCGGCTGGCGAAATTATCGAAGCAGGCGGTCAGGGCTGGGCGAAGGACGCAATAACCGACGGTGATGAGGTGTGTGCAGCGAACCAGTCGTTGCGGATGCAGAACCCCGACCTGATCGAGGAGATCTTCGACTCCCCGTTCGTTGACTCGAGCGACAACACCGGTGATCTTTCGCCACGGCTGTTCGTCGACAAGATCAACGTTCCGACCTTTATCGCAGGCGCATGGCAAGACGAGCAAACCGGCGGTCGTTTCCCGACAATGCTGAACCGCTTCACGGGCACCGACAAGTTCTACGTGTCGCTGATGAACGGCTTACACACGGAGTCGATTGGGCCAGCCAACTTCCCGCGCTGGGTCGAGTTCCTCGACCTCTACGTCGCCAAGCGCACCCCCACCCTCGACAGCGCTGCTGCTGACACGGCGATCCTCGCCAGTGGCCTCTTCGGCACCGGTGAACTCGCCCTGCCCGACGACCGCTTCACCGGTATGGCATACGAAGATGCACTGGCGGCGTTCGAAGCTGAGCCGAGTGTCCGTGTCCTGTTCGAAGAGGGAGCAGCCGATGGCACCGCTGCACGCACCCCACTTCCCCGGTTCGTCGAAGAGTTCGAGTCGTGGCCGATCCCGTCGCTTGAGCCGACCGAGTGGTTCTTCGGCGCTGACGGCAGCCTCGACAGCGCTGCTGCTGACACGGCGAGCCAGACCGAGTACCTCGCACTGCCCGATGGCATGCCGGCGACTTTCCTCGCTGAGGAGTCGGCCGGAAACAGCAGTGACATCTGGAAGCTCGATGTGCAATGGGACTGGCAGCAGAACGCACCGGGCACCGCTGCAACATTCATCACCGAGCCGCTCAATGAGACCGTCACGATGGCTGGTTCCGGATCGGCCGACCTGTGGGTGCAGTCGAACCTCGGCGACACCGACCTTGAGGTGACGATCAGCGAAGTGCGACCTGACGGCCAAGAAATGTACGTCCAGTCGGGCTGGCTGCGAGCAAGCCATCGTGCGCTCGACGAGGCCGAGTCGAGTGTGCTGCAACCCCTCCACACCCATCGGGCAGGCGACGCAGAGCAGCTTCCCGACGGCGTGTTCGCTGCGGTCCGGGTGGAGATCTTCCCCTTCGCCCACGTCTTTCGCGCCGGCTCACAGATCCGCATTTCGATCGACGCACCGGGCAACAACCGGCCGGTTTGGATCTTCGACACGATCAGCGGCGGCGAACGG
>CALAHA010000100.1 GCA_937891565.1 uncultured Ilumatobacter sp.
CAACGCCCGGCCAGATGATCCTGCTCATTAACGGGCTCCAATGGTCGGGGTACAAAAAGCTCGAATGGGGGTGCGTGGGCGAGTCGTCGTGTGCTGACTCGTGGGGCCGGGCGCTGTCGACGGGCGAGCCGAGCCTGTCGATCCCGTGCTACGCCGAACGTCGCTATGGCGGCGTGCAGGACGACGAAATGTTGATGGCACTGCTGCCGCATCAACTCGTGCAGGCGATTAACGGGATGGAGGCGCTGTCACGTAATGGCCTGCGCTATCCGATCCCGCCCTACGGAATCCAGACTGACGCACGCGCCGGCCTCGGCGCCAGCTACTGACCTTGCTGGCCGGGCGCCAGGGTTAGATGCTGATCGGCAGCGCGGCCGGACCGCGCCCGAGCAGGACCTCGCCCCACGTAACGACCGCGTCGTCGCGGACCGCCAGGTGAGGGAATCGCTCGATCAGGCGACCGATCGCCACCTCGGCTTCCAGCCGAGCGAGCGCTGCGCCCAGGCAGAAGTGGCCGCCATATCCGTAGCCCAGGTGTGAGCGGGCGTTTGAGCGATCGAGGCGAAGATCGTCCGGGTCGTCGAACACGACCGGATCGCGGTTGGCGCCGAGTACGCCGAGAAACACGGTCTGGCCTGCTTCCATCGCGATGCCGTCACGCACGTGGTCCTCGCCGACAACGCGCACCATCAGTTTTGTTGAGCCGTCGAAGCGGTGCAGTTCTTCCAGTGCGCCTCCGAGCTCTTCGGGTCGCGACCCCAGACGCCGCTGCTGTGCAGGATGTCGGAGCAGCGAGTGCATCGAGTTCGCGATCAGGTTGGTCGTTGTCTCGTGGCCGCCGAACAACAGCAACGTCAGCGCCCCGACCAACTCGGTCGGAGCCAGGCCGGCATCGGGATCGTCGTTGGTCACCGCAATGAGCGCCGAGATCAAGTTGTCGGTGGGCTCGCTGGTGTATCGGTCGATGAGGCCGGTGAAGTAGTCGACGAACTTGGCGCTGCCTGCCGCAGCCCGCTCGATGCCAGCTGTTCGGTTGGCCGAGCCGAACACGATGGCGGCGAGCTGGTCGCTCCAGTGCTTGAAATCGTCGCGGTCCGCTGCTGGCACGCCGAGCAGTTCAGCGATGACGATCGCCGGTAGCGGAAACGCGAAGTCGCGGACGAGATCCGGTTCGTCGATGCCAGCTAAGTCATCGAGTAACTCGTCGACGATCCCTTCGATACGCGGCCGGAGGTCGGTGACACGGGACGGCGTGAATGCGCGACGAAGTGGCTCCCGCAACCGAGTGTGCTCGGGCTCGTCGTGGAAGACCATCCAGCCGCGAAGTAGGTCGAAGGTCTGGCCCATGGCGGCGCGTGATGGCTCGTCGAGCCGCGCCTCAAGTGGGGTCAGCCGATCGCTTGACAGCCGGTGATCGTGGAAACCGAGTCGGACTGCCTCGTGAGTGGTGAATACCCACGCACGATGTCGAGTGAGCCACACGATCGGGCCCATTTCGCGCAGTGCGGCGAAGATGGCGTGGGGATCAGCGATGGCATCTGGCGCGAGGAGATCGACGTCGCTGGTTGGTGCGTTCACGAGCCGGGTCCGCGCAGCAACGCAATGACGCACGCGTTGGCATCGACACCTGCCGCGCCGCCGCCCATTGTTTCGAGAAGTGCTACCCGTGCGCCGGCTACTTGGCGTTCGCCTGCTTCGCCACGCAGCTGCCAGACCAACTCGGCGGTTTGCGCCAAACCGGTCGAGCCGAGCGGGTGCCCACGGGACAACAGCCCGCCGCTCGGGTTGACCGGTTGCGGCCCACCCAAGCGCGTGTGGCCCGACGGAGCGAGTGCTGCACCTGCGCCACGAGCTGCAACACCGATTGCTTCGAGTGTGAGGATCTCGCCGATGGTGAACGCGTCGTGCACCTCGAACACGTCGACATCCTCGACCGCCAACCCTGCCTCGGCGAATGCTCGAGCCGCAGTGCGGGCCACTGTTTGGAAGCCCCACGGTTCGGTGTCGCTCGACGTCCAGAGCGGACCGGACGAGAACTGGCTGGAGAGGATTTCGACCTGCCGGTGCCCGTTGGGCTTGGACCCGGGGTTGAACGCAGTGATCACCGCAGCGCCCGCGCCATCCGACATTGGGCAGCATTGCAGCAGGGTCAACGGCCCGGCGATCGGTCGACTCTCCAATACCTCGGCCCTTGTCGGTGGAGTGCCTGAGAGGTGGGCTCGCGGGTTGAGCGCACCATGCGCCTTGTTCTTCACGGCGACCTCGGCGAGGAGTGCCGGGTCGACGTCGAACTCCTGCACGTAACGGCTTGCCTGTAATGCATAGAGCGCCGGCATAGCTAAGCCTGCACGACCCTCGGGGTCGCTCAGCTCTGGCACGATCGGCCCGGCGAACTGCGTCGACAGCTGTTCGACGCCGACGGCAATCACCCGCTCGTAACGGCCCGACGCGACCGCCTGCTGCGCTTCGTGTAGCGCGACGGTTCCGCTCGCGCAGGCTGCCTCGATCTTGAACGTCGGAATGCCGCCGAGCCCTGCGCCGGCCAGCACCCGATTGGCAAGGCCGGGCGGCCCGAACACGGAGCCGACGAACGCTGCATCGATCTCAGATGGTGCGAAGCCGCTGTCATCGATCGCCTCGATGATTGCTTCCCAGGCCAACTCTTCGACGCGTCGATCGGGGAAGCGCCCGAATTGTGAGGTGCCAACGCCAGCAATGCTCACTCGGCGGTCGGTCATGACGCCACCATCTCGACGAGCAGGTCGCCGTTGTCGTCGCCGACGAATCGTACGGCTCCTCCGGCAGGAACTTCGATCGCGTCAACAATGCGGGCCAGGACGCGTGGTCCACCGTCAACGTCGACGTAGGCGAGGACGAACGGGGGAGCGAGACCGCCGATCCGGAGGTGCACGGTGGTCGACGACCAGACAGTGCCGCGGGGCCCGAACGATTTCGACGTGGTCGAACCGAGGCATCGCTCGCAGCGGTCGTGCCTGCGAGCGGCAACGTGGCCGCATGCGGTGCACACGGATCCGTCGATGCAACGGTCGACTAGCTGGGGTCTCGGGTCAGCCGGTATCGGAGGTGCGCTCGCCATGGCACCATGCAAGCACGCCGCAGGAGCGTCCGACGATCCGCACCGCCGGGTCGTCGACTGACTGGCCAACAGATCAGACTGTGCCGATGGACGTCCGAGGACTCATGGCACAAGCCGCAACACTCAACGCACAACGGACAGCGGTGATTCATGGCGATCGCCAGTTGACATTTGCCGAGGCGTGGACCCGCGGTATCAGGCTCGCCAACGCGCTGCTGGCCCTCGGCCTCGTCCCCGGCGACCGAATCGGAGTTCTCGAAGACAACAGCATTGAGGCACAAGATGTCTTCGCCGGCGCAACCATTGCTGGCCTCGTACGTGTGCCGCTCTACGCCCGCAACTCGGCTGAGGCACATATCCACATGCTCGGTCACACAGGGTGCCGTGCCGTCATCGTGGCCGAGCATTACGCGCACGAGATCGACGCAATCCGGCCCGAACTTCCCGACGTTGAACACGTCATCGTCCGCGATTCGGGCTACGAGCAATGGCTTGGCGGCCACGACGCTGTCGACCCGAACGTGGCGATCAATCCGGACGACTGGTACATCATCCGCCACACGGGTGGAACGACGGGCAAGCCGAAGGGCGTTGGCTATACCCATCGTTCGTGGCTCGCTGTCGGGCGCGACTGGTTCTACAACTTCCCACCGATGATTGCTGGCGAACGGTGCCTGCACGTCGGACCGATCTCCCACGGCTCTGGCTACCTGTACACGCCGACTTGGCTGAGCGGCGGCGCAAACGTGCTGCTCGATCACTTCGACCCGGCGGAGACGATCGAGGTGATGGAGCGGGAGCGGGTCGGCTACATGTTTGCCGTACCCGCAATGCTGAACGCACTCGCGCGTGACGAGACGGCGCGCAGCCGCGACTGGTCGGCACTTAAAGTGATCCAGATTGGCGGCGCACCGATCGCAGACGAGACCGCCCTGCTCGCCCGTGACGTGTTCGGCATGGTGCTCTACCAAGGCTTCGGCCAGACCGAGGCGGTTCCGGTCTGCATGATGGGCCCCGAAGAGTGGTTCTCCGACGTCGAGGGTTCTGAGCCGCTTCGCTCGACCGGTCGTGCGTTGCCGTTCGCCTACCTGCAGATTCGCGACCCTGATGACAGCACGCGGCAGTTACCGATCGGCGCCGAGGGGGAGATCGCCGTAAAGTGTGATGGCCAGATGCTGGAGTTTTGGGACAATGCCGAGGCGACCGCTGAACGCATCACATCCGACGGGTTCGTACTCACTGGCGACATCGGGCGACTCGACGCAAACGGCTACCTCTACGTGCTCGACCGCAAGGACGACATGATCATCTCGGGTGGCTTTAACATCTGGCCAGCCGAACTCGAGAACGCGATTGCCGACCATCCCGACGTCGTCGAAGTCGCGGTGTTCTCTGTGCCTGACGAGAAGTGGGGCGAGACACCCATGGCGGTGTGCTCAGTGGCCGCGGGCATTGCCGTCGATGACCCCAGGATCATCGACGAGATCCGATCGCTCTGCGTCGATCGACTCGGCTCGTACAAGAAGCCGACGCACATCGAGCTGCGTGCCGAACCCTTGCCGAAGAGCCCGGTCGGCAAGGTCCAGCGCAAGGTGCTGCGCGAACCGCATTGGGCTGGCCACGACCGTCGGGTTGCTGGCAACTGAGCAGTCCATTGGTTTTCCGTCGGCCGCGGCTGAATGCTCGGCGGAGTGATCGCGTACTGTTGCCATCATGAAGATTTGGCGACTCAAAGCTCACGGTGACCCGCTCGACCAACTCGAGTTACTCGACGAGGCCGCACCGGTACCTGGCCCGGGCCAGGTACTCATCAACCAAGAGGCCGTCGGCCTCGCATTTCCCGACGTGCTGTCGTGTCGCGGGATGTACCAGGTGAAGTCGCACCCCGGTCATGTCCCGGGTGGCGAGTCGTGTGGGACCGTCGCGGCGCTCGGCGAAGGCGTCACAAGCGTCGAAATCGGTCAGCGCGTTGCGTATCTCGGAGGCGGAGGCCTCGCGGAACAGACCGTGCACCCGGCAGCAGGATTGTTCCCCGTGCCCGATGGCGTGTCGGCAGCAACGGCGGCAGCGATTCCGATCAACTACTGCACCACGCTCTATGCACTCGAGGATCGAGCCAAGCTGCAGTCAGGCGAGTCCGTGTTGATCACGGGCGCAGCCGGAGGCACAGGTACGGCGGCAATCCAGTTGGCCAAGGCGATGGGTGCGAGGACGATCGCAATCGCCGGTGGCGCAACCAAGGTGCAGGTACTCAAAGACGTTGGTGCCGACGTGGTGATCGACCATCAGGAAAACCCCGACTGGGTCGACGCGGTTCGTGAGGCAAGCGGTGGCGGTGTTGACGTCGCCTACGACCCGGTTGGTGGCGACACCTTCCAGCAGGTTCGCCGATGCATGGGCTGGGATGGTCGACTCCTGGTAATCGGTTTTGTCGCCGGCATCCCCGAGTTCAAAACGAACCACGCGCTTCTCAAGAGCTACTCCGTTGTCGGAGTGCACTGGGGCGCAGCACTCACGCGCCAGCCCGAGGCGCTCGAGCAGCAGATGACCAAGCTGCTTGGAATGGCTTCAGCAGGCACCATCGACCCGCCGCTCTACCCGCCGTACGCATTCGATCAGGCGGCACAGGCTTTGCAGGACCTTGCTGACCGCAAGACCTACGGCAAGGTCGTCGCGCTCGTTGGATAGCTCCGAGCGGAAGGGTTCAGCTGTCAGCCAAATCGGGCTGACAGCGCTGCGATGTCTTCGGGGTACATGTCGCAGCACCCACCGATGATCGTCGCTCCGGCATCGACCCAGGTGCCCACGATGTCTGCGTAGCTGGCCGCGTCAAGGTCCGGTCGACGGTCAAAGATCGTGTTGTTGGCGGCGTATTCGGGCTGTCGGGCATCAGGGAAGCCGTTGGCATAGCCGCCGATCCGGACGTTGAGATGGGACGCAGCGACTTTCTCAGCAAGCTCGATGATGGCTGGTGTCGTCTGCTCCGGCAGCGCGCAATTGAACATCACGGCATCGATCACATCGGCGTGCTCGGTGACGACATCGATGATGTCGTCGATGGTGTCGCCCGAGCGAAGCGCGATCTGACCGTCGTAGGCGTCGGGCAGCGAGAACGATGCCCAGATGGGCTGCCCCGACCCGTGCTCGCGGATCGCTGCGACGATCACGTCGAGTTCGGCGACCAGGCTGAGCGTTTCGGCGATCCAGACATCGACGTACCGATCGAGTTGCTGCACGATGAGTGCATAGATCTCGGGGGCTCGGTCTGCGTCGAATAGGTCCGGTTCGTACGAGCCGAATAGCGGCGGCATCGAACCTCCGACGAGCACCACTCCGGCAGTGTCGGCGGCTTGGCGTGCAAGGCGTCCTGACAGTTCGATGAGGTCGGCGCCCTCGGCAGCGAAACGGTCATCGCCGAGGTGGTACGGAACGACGGCGTAGTTGTTGGTGATGATCACCTGCGCTCCGGCATCGATGAACTGCGTGTGCGCATCGACCACGTGGTCGGGGCTCTCGATGAGTGCCAATGCAGACCACTCGGGCTGTCGGAACGGTGCGCCTATTCGCCTCAGGAACTTGCCCATCCCGCCGTCGAGGATGGTGATCTTGTTCATCGAGGTTGGAGTAGGAGGCACAACCTGTGAATCTAGTCTGCAGCGTGCGAAGTATTTCTTGCAAATACGTTGCATTCTGTTGAATGCAAGGTAAAGTACGCAGTACGGAAGCAGAGCAGGCAACCCCAGCTGCTCCAAGAACACCCTCACCCCCCCACATTCACCTCCCCCACCACCCCAAAAAACTCTCAACACACTGGAGCATTCAATGCGCAATCAAATCATCACCAAGATCAACGGTCAGCTCGAAACGGCCACCGCCAACTACACGAGCACCAACGCCAAGGTCCTCGACGCAGTCCTCGACGCCAACCGCAAGGCCGTCGACTTCGCCGTCAAGACCGTCGACGCCATTACCAAAACTGTCGAAGTTCCCGCCATGCCGGAGCTGCCATTTGCTGGCCGCTTCGAGCTCCCCGCGTTCCCGACCGCTGCCGAGGCCGGCAAGCGTTACATCTCCTTCGTCGAACGCGCCGCTGACATGAACCGTGACCTGAACGGGCGCGTCATCGACATGCTGAAGATTGAAGAGGCGAAGAAGCCTGCCGCCAAGAAGCC
>CALAHA010000101.1 GCA_937891565.1 uncultured Ilumatobacter sp.
TAGCTGGCGGGCAGACTCCGGGTCGATCTTGGCGACCGGGGCATCGTCGACCAGCGCTTCTGATGCGAGCCAGCGACCGTACGCATAGGAGCGCCCCAGGACGGCGGCTGCCTGTTCGGGGAACGCGAACGCAGGGACGTCAGAACCTGGCTGGACGGGTCCGTCGGCGCCCCCGAGCAGGACCGCCAGTACCGGCTTGGTAACGCTGATTGCATGTCGAGCGATCGCGTCGGCGGTTGCCGAGTCGACGTCGGAAGCAACCGCCGGAGCATGGATGACCATGAGGCCGTCGACGTCGTCAGATGCGAGCGCCATTGTCATCGCTGTGGCGAATTCGTCGTCGTTTGCTTCGACAGGGAGTCGGTGGACGGTTGCCAGCAACCCTGCTGTTGCCAGCGCTGCAGCCGCAAGTGTTGCGGGGCTCCGAGAGTTTGTGATGATCGTGATGTCAGGGCCGAGGAGCACCGGCTGCGTGGCCAGCACGCGTGCGGTGTCGATCAGGCTGTGCACCGTCGGCACCTCGATCAATCCAGCCTGCTGGAACAGCGCGCCCCCAAGAGTGCCGTCTGCTGCAGCTCCGGTTCGGACGGCGACGATCGGCCGAGTCAGTGACACCCTTCGGGCGATCCGAGCGAATTTGCGCGGGTTACCAAACGACTCGGTGTACATCGCAATGACTCGGGTGTTGTCGTCGTCTTCCCAGAACTGGAGGAGGTCGTTGCCCGAGATGTCGCTTTTGTCGCCGAGGGACACGAACCACGAGACCCCCAAGCCGACGTCGTCGGCATGGCGCAGCACAGAGCCACCGAGCGAACCGGACTGCAGTGAGATAGCCACATGGCCAGCCGGCAGCGTGACGTTGACCAAAGCTGCTTGGAGTTTGGTGTCGAGGTGCGGGGACGCTGCGCCCATGCTGGCCGGGCCAATGATCCGTAGACCATTGCGTCGGGCTCGAAGCACGAGTGCGTCGATGTCAATCCCAGAGCCATCGACATCAGTGATGATGATCGCGCCGCGCATCAACTTGGCGATACAGGCGTCGATCGTGGCCTCGAGTTGCGGCGGAGGAACTGCGACGATCGCGAGTGTGACGTCGTCGGGAAGTTCGTTGATCGAGCGGTAACAGCGCCGGTTCGACAGTTCGGTGTGGTGCGGGTTGACTGGGTAGGCAGGGACCTTGACGCTATCGATGACGTGGTTCCAGAGTGCCTCGCCGACGCTGTTCGGCCGGTTGGATGCGCCGATCACGGCGATTGCCTTTGGAAGCAGCAAGCGGGCGACAGCACGCGAGTCGCCACGCTGCTCGCGACGCTCGACGCTGTCGAGAAATTCGTCGGTGCTGGCCAGGTCCCAGTCGAGGTCGACCACGCCGGAATCGAATCGGCGCTGCAAGGGCCAGCCGGCTTTCGAGAAGACGGCGAGCATGCCGCGGTTGTCGCCGAGAACTTCGGCAGTGAACCGCTCGATCCCGTTTGACTGGGCGATGGCGGCGAGATGTTCGAGCAGCAGCGTGGCAATCCCACGCCCCTGGAACTGGTCATCGACCATGAATGCGGCCTCGGCCTCGTTGCGCCCGGGCCAGCGCTCGTAGCTTGCCCAGGCAACGAACTGGTTCTGGGACTCAACTGCCAGCGCGACCCGGTTGATCATGTCAATGTTGGTGAAGTGCTCGAGTTCGCGGGCGTTCAGTTCGGGCTTGGGCGAGAAGTAGCGGCGGTAGACGCTGTCGGGTGACTGGCGCTGATGGAAGTCGGCCAAAGCAGCCTTGTCGTCAGTGGTCAGCGGCCTGATGTATGCGGTGTCGCCGCTGCTGAGTACGACTGATGTCGCCCACGTCGACGTTGTGACGTCGGAAGGGTTGCCGGCGTCGCTCACGTGACCAGCATGGCACCTCCCGCGCCCACCTGTGCAGGGCGGGGAGGGATTACCTACAGTGTTTATGTGGCAGTGCCAATCGCCGTTTTTACCTCAGCCGAGCTCGATATGCACAGCGCTCCCGCTGGGCATCCCGAGTGCCCTGCACGACTCGATGCGGCGTTGGCAGGCATCTCCGAAGCCGGGTTGCTCGATGCTGTCGAGTTTCGAGTGCCACGTCTGGCAACTGCTGCCGAGATCGGCGCGGCGCATACGGTCGAACATGTGGCGTTGATCAAGGGCATTGCCGAGCGCGGCGGCGGGATAATCGACGGTGACACGTACATGGCACCTGGGTCGTGGATCACTGCAAGCCGTGCTGTCGGTGCTGTGCTTGACGGCGTCGACGCGCTGCGCGCTGGTGAATGCGATGTTGCTTTCGCTGCGAGTCGCCCGCCCGGCCATCACGCGAATGCCGACCAGGCGATGGGTTTTTGTCTGTTCAACAACGTCGCTGTCGCCGCTGCGCTGTTGGCCCAGCAGGGCGAGCGTGTCGCGATTGTCGACTGGGACGTCCATCATGGCAACGGCACCCAGGACATCTTCTATGACGACCCCCGTGTGCTGTATGTATCGACGCACGAGTCGCCGCTCTATCCGGGGACCGGGCGGGCCGACGAGACCGGCGGGCCGAATGCGCCGATGTCGAACCTCAACCTGCCGTTCCCGAGCGGCACACGTGGCGACGTGTTTCGGCGTGCAGTCGATGAGGTGATTGCTCCAGTGGTCGCTCGATTCGCGCCGGACTGGCTGTTCATTTCGGCCGGGTTCGACGGACACCGGGCCGACCCGCTCGCAGGGCTCGAACTGACGTCAGCCGACTTCGCAGACCTCGCCGTTCGGCTCCAGTCGCTGGTGCCAGCCGGGCGTACGCTCGTCGCGCTCGAGGGTGGATATGACCTCGAGGCGCTGGCTTATTCGACTGGGGCCACACTGTCCGCATTGATCGGCGAGACATATCGGCCCGAGCTTGCGTCGACGGGCGAGATCGGTGTTCCGACGATCATTGCTGCCAAGCAACGCTGGAATCTCTGACCGACGAACGGTTCCCCTGGGTGACGGTGTGCGGATTGGAAATCCCTGTCTGATGCCGAGCATCTCGACCACGAGTTGTTGGATCGCAGTGCTCGATGCGTTCGACAGCGAGTTCGCGTTAGGCCGATCTGGCCCAAAAATCGACCAGGCCATCAGCGGCCTGATCAGGGTCTTCAACCATCCACCAGTGCCCAAGCCCCTCGAGACGGAGCTCCGCTGCGCCCAGTGTCGAGGTGGCTGCAATGCACAGCTCGGCTGGGACGTAGCTGTCTGCGGTGGCGATGATGCCGAGCCCAGGGGGAAGGCCGACGCCAGTGAGTCGTTCCCCGAGCTGTGCTGTGGCTGGTTGAGTGGCATCGCGGTACAGCCCCAGGATGCAGCGGCCCATCTCGGCGTTGACGCCACCGGCGATCTTTGCGAGGACGTTGTCAGGAAGGCCAAGGCCGCCGAATGCTGCTGTGCGCTCGTCGAGCGTCATTGCCACCATGGCATCGATGACCTGCTCCCCGACATCAGGGGTTTGCCAGGCTTGGGCAGCGTCATGCCACTGATAGTCGGGGTGAATGATGCCCACGATGTCGGCCGCCCATGTGGCGACGAGGTCGGGACGTCGAGCGAGGAGCCCCAAGACGTGGCCAGCGCCCCAGTCGTGGCCAACGAGGTGGACGGGCGCTTCGAGCGGTTCGACTTCGGTGATCAACCAGTTGGCGTAGCTCTCCATCGAAGCGTCCCATCCGTCTGGTGTCGGCGATCCGAATCCGGGTGGGGAGAGCAGCACGATGTCGGCGATCCCGCGGGCGGTCAATGCTGCGACGAGTGGTTCCCAGATCGCGTCGACTTCGGGATTGCCGTGGACGAACACATGGGTCATCCGATGATTGTAGAAAGTGACGGCTCGTTACGACGCGCCGGACTCGTGCTGGTAGACCGGGCAGCATGAAGACCACCCCTGATGCCACGTCAGTCGAAGCGGTGCTGGTGTGCACCGATCTCGACGCGATGACACGTTTCTTCATCGAAGACGTTGGCTTCAGAATCGCAACGATCTCGCCTGCTGACGACCCACGCGAGATCGTGCTCGTCGATGTTGCTGGCGGTGATGCTGGCGGCCGGGTTCGCCTGCGTCGTGGCGACGTCGATGCCGTTGGCCATGTGCTGGTGCGGCGAGCGGACATTGAGGCGGGGAGCCCTGTCAAGCAGTTGACCGCACCGAATGGCACAATCGTCGAGGTTGCTTCGGCATCACTCGACGTCGTTGTGCCGGACAACGAACCGTTGCTGACGATCGTCAAGGCACCGGCAACTTACGACAATGAGTTTGGCGTCGGGCGTGCCGGGATGGGCTATCGCGACCTGCTGCCCGATCGTTGGGGCGGTCGATTCATTGCGTCGCACATCCTGATCGCCGACGGGGGAGAGGTCAACGACTACGTCCACTTCCATCGGATCCGCTTCCAGATGATCTTCGTCGCCGCCGGCTGGGTCGAGGTCGTCTACGAAGACCAGGGAGAACCGTTCCGCATGGAGGCGGGTGACTGCGTGCTGCAGCCGCCTGAGATTCGTCATCGTGTGCTGCGGAGTTCGCCCGGCCTCGAGGTGATCGAGATTGGTTGCCCCGCCGAACACGACACGGTTGCCGAGCACACGATTACCCTGCCGACCTCGACGATCAATCGTGATCGCGATTTTGGTGGCCAGCAGTTCGTCCGCCACATCGCTGCAGGTGCCCAAACGGTGCCGTCGGTTTGCGGAGGTTTCAACGAACGCGACACCGGCATCGGGGCAGCGACCAACGGGCTTGCAGGAGCCCGTGTACTCACTGCGTCCGACACCGCCCGACCCAGTGAGGGCACGGGAACGGCTCTCACGCACGACGGGGAGTTCGCGATGAACGTGGTGCTGTCCGGCAGCGCAACGCTGACCGTTGATGGCCGAACCGAAAAGTTCGGGGCGCGTGACGCAGTGACGTTTCCGGCGGGCGCCAAGTGGACATGGGGTCACTGCAGTAGCGACTTCGAACTCTTCGACGTCACGCTGCCGGATCGCACGGTTCGCCCGGCCGGTCAGACGATTTAGACCCCGCGCAGCGCAGCGATGGCCCGTTCAGCGAGTTCCGGTCGGCAGATCAAGAGATCAGGCAGGTACGGGTTCTCGGCGTTGTAGCGAAGCGGTGACCCGTCAAGTCGTGAAGCATGGAGCCCGGCTGCAGCGGCAACGGCTGCCGGGGCACAAGAGTCCCACTCGTACTGGCCGCCGGTATGGGCGTAGATGTCGGCCTCGCCTCGGAGGACCGCCATCGACTTGGCGCCAGCTGAACCCATCCGTAACAGCTCGCCCCCGAGTGCGGCGACGAGGACATCGGCAGCTACTCCGGGCCGAGTGCGACTGCACACAATGCGCAGTGGCCCATTGATCGCGGTCGGAACTGTCGGGGGCCGACCGGTGTGCAATGTGGTGGCGAGGCCAGGCAGCGCGACAGCGCCGACCGTCGGCGTGTGCTGCTCGACGAGTGCGACGTGAACTGCCCAGTCAGAGCGCGGCGGCTCGCTGAACTCGCGAGTGCCGTCGACCGGGTCGATGATCCACACGCGTTCGGCGGTCAGCCGGGCCGTGTCGTCAGCTCCCTCTTCCGACAGGACCGCATCGTTTGGCCGGCCAGCGGCAAGCAACTCCATCAACAGAACGTGGCTCCGGCGATCGCCTTCGTCTTTCAGTTCGCTCGGGTCGCGTCCGGCGGCTGCGAATTCCGCTCGAACGGCGAGGAGAAGTTCGCCCGCCTGGGTGGCGATGTCGGCAGCGAATTGGTGGTCATTGGGCGTTGCCATGCGGTCTTGATCATTGCATGCGGCCACATTGGTTCGTTCGATGTAACGCTGCCGCGTGGAAGCAAAAGATGTGATCTCGGACACGCACGCCGCCCTCGAGGTTGGCAGGACGTCAGAAGGTCGACCAGGTCGTGCTGAACACACAGTCCTCGAATGCTGCCACCAACCGGTTGTACCGACGATTTGGTTTCGTGGCGGCGTTTGAGATGCGCAGTGTTCGGCTCGAGCCCGGCCTGCTCCCTGCGGCCTGAGATGCTGCCATGCTGGTCCGGACCGTGCGATCAGGCAGACCGTTTGCCGTTTGACGACTCTGCCCTCCGACGTTCGGTCTGAGACCTTGCTGTGGAACCATGCAGAGATGAAAGATGGTTTGCTCACTGCAGCTACTTGGTTCATTGACGCAGACAGTGCCGAAGTGGGCGGATTCGTCGATCGTGCTCTTGAGGGCGTTGCTGCAAGTGACCCCACCACCGTGGCTGTTGCACTGTTCCGGGCCGTCCGCGACGGCATCCGTTACGACCCCTACAACATCAGCCGCTCAAACCTTGACTACCGCGCGAGCTCGATTGCAGTGACCTCGTCGAACTGGTGCGTACCCAAAGCGGTGTTACTCACCGCTGCTGCTCGGCGTTCTGGTATTCCTGCCCGGCTCGGCTTTGCTGACGTCCGCAATCACTTGACGACTGAGAAGCTCTCGGAGCGAATGGGCACCGACGTGTTTTACTGGCACGGGTACAGCGAACTGCTGCTTGGCGACCGGTGGTTCAAGATCAGCTCGGCATTCAACATGGAACTGTGTGACCGCTTTGGTGTGAAGGTGCTCGACTTCGACGGAACAGACGATGCTCTGATGCATCCGTTCGATCAAACAGGCCGTAGACACATGGAATATGTGGCGGAGCGGGGGAGCTACAACGACCTCCCGCTCGACGAGATGCTTGCCGACTTCGACATCTTCTATCCGGGGTTGGCCACGCTGTCTGGCGATGACGAGCCCGACGCCGCGTTCGGGCCATCCCTCTGATTTGGGACGCCGGCTTCGGCATCAGCCGACCTGATCGGGCTGGGACGCCGGTTCAGAAGATCGCTGAGATTGAGGGGATTACCGCGGCTGCGGCAAACCCGGCAGCAACCAAAGCGGCGCCGATTCGTTGACGGCGACGACGGCGATGGCGCGCGGCGTAGTCAATTTCTTCCTCGATCACAACAGTGGAAAGCCTAGAGCCGGTCAGGCGAATAGGGCGATGTGATCGTCGCGATTGCCGAGAGGCGTTGGCTGGGTGAGCTGAGCTTGTCAGGCTCAGGGATCACGGTGGCGTGGCCGCCGGAGTGTCGGCAGCGGCCACAGCTCAGGAGTGACATCGCGTGCGGCGTTTCGTGACCATTTCTTGACTATTTCGTGACCGCGGCCCCCAGAGAGTGGCTGTGAACAGGTATTTCGTTGTGGGGGTTTAGTAGAATTCAATAACCCCTGCTCAACGGATGTGCGGAGAGTG
>CALAHA010000102.1 GCA_937891565.1 uncultured Ilumatobacter sp.
AACCGTCCGTCCCTGGACCGCTCGTATCGGCACATATGGGCGTCATCGCTCGACTGACGACGGAGCCCCATCAGCTTCGACTGATCGCGAGTTCGAGGGCCCTGGCTGGCGACTGCCATTCGAGGGCCGCTCGAGACCGAGCATTGATCGAGGTTTGTACTCGGCACACCTCGCCCAGCTCGAGGGTGTAGAAGTTTGTCGGCCCCGGCCACCACTGACGAAGTAGTCCGGTGGTGTTCTCGTTTGTTCCGCGCTGCCACAGACTCGACCGATCACAGACGAACACGTCAAGACCTGTCGCTGCGGCGAGGTTCTCGTGCCCAGCGATCTCTTTGCCTTGATCCCCGGACCGGACCGGACCCAGACCCGACCCGGCCCGGACTTCTTGCCCCGATGCCTCGGTACCCGTCGTCGGCGTCTTATGCGCAGACACGTCTGCAGCTTGGCGTCCACCAATCCCCGGTACACGGCTTCGTAGATCGTCTGAGGGCTTGCTCTCATCGTCGGATTGTCCGGATGATCCAGCTTCAAAGTGTTGGAAATCTGAGTCGGCGACCAGAACTTTTCCAAATGGTCTCGCGATCCGCAAGGTTCATCCGCTTGTCGGACCACACCGTTGGCTCCCGCGGACGCTTGCCGTTGGACTTGTTGATGATCCGTCTCACCGTTGGGCTTGACCTGCTCGCCGACCGACGCTCAGCGGCGGTGCGGATCACGACGACGGTGGCTGCTGACCGCGCCGCGATCAGCAGCGTCGGAGCACGAAGACGGTCGACATGCTGCCGAGGCCTTCGATGTGGGTGCCGTGTTCGGTGAACTCTGGCTCGGCGAGGCCGGACGAAACGGCGTCGGTCAATGCGTCGGTGAACTCGGGAAGTTCGAGCGCGTGATCGTTGTACGAAAAGACCATATGGCCCCCGATCGCGAGCGCTTCGAGTGAACGGCGAAGCAGCGAAGCGGGCGCGGCTCCGATACCGATTACGCCGACCGCCGCAATGGCGTCGTAGGTGCCGCCAGCGAATGGGAACGGATCGTCGATGTCGGTGACCCAGGTGCGGCGATATATGCCGGCTGCTCGGGCGACGTTGAGCATCTCTGTGTTCACATCCGTGCCAGCGAGATCGGTGAACCCAGCTGCAGCGAGTGCAGCTCCGGACAATCCGGTTCCGCACCCGATGTCGAGAACGGCGGCGTCTGGCGCAACGAAGCGCCGGAGCGCCTCGGCGCAGCGCCTCGGTGTCTGGTACCCCTGGCGAGTGAGTTCATCGTCGTAGCTAGCGGCCCACTGCGTGTAGTACGCGTCGGTGTCGGCCTGCGTTGCCAGGTTGTACACATTGCGCAGGTACTCGCTCCCGCCGGTTGGGTGGCCGTCAATACCGCTCATTGCCAGCTCACGGCTCGGCGATGATGGCGTGCTGCTTGAGTTCGGCGAGATCTACATATTCCAACGTGCTGACGTGGGTCGACTCGAGAACGACGTCGCACGCCTGTCCGGCGTCGAAGGCTTCCTTCCAGCGCATTGCGCAGACGCACCACTGGTCGCCGGGGGCCAGACCGGCGAAGCCGTATTGTGGCATCGGAGTGCTGAGGTCGTTGCCCTGCGACGCCGAGTAGGCAAGGAAGTCGGCGGTGACACGGCAACACACCGTGTGCATGCCAGGGTCGTCGCCACGGTTCTCGCAACAGCCGTTGCGGTAGTAGCCAGTCATTGGGTCGTAGGAACATGGCATCAGATCGGTGCCGAGGACGTTCATCTGCTGCATCTTCCGAGTCTGGCATCCAAACGCCTGAGAAACGAGTGGAGGATCTCGAAACACAGCACCGCGGCACCAACTACGGTCGTCGGCATGGGGTCATCAGCGGACAAACTCGACTCGCTCGTGGCCACTGCTCGTCGCTGGTACCGCGACGATCCGCTCGCTGATTGTTTCATGGCGGAATACCACCGTGACGTTCCGATCGACGACGTCGAAGATCGTGATCTCGGCGATGTCGTGAGTGTTGCTGCGGCCCATCTTGAACTGGGCCGACGACGTGCACCGGGCGAAACGGTGGTCAAGGCGATCTTGCCGGCGACACAGACCGGCGATGCGGGAAGCGCAGTACTCCTTTTCGTCACCGACGACATTCCGTTTCTCGTCGACACGGTCCGCATGGCGCTCGATCGTCGATCCCTCGGGATCGAGCTATTGGTCCTCCCAATGCTGTCTGTCGTCCGAAATAGCCGTGACGAATTGGCCGAGGTGATCGAGCGTGGCGCCGCTCGGCCACCTGGGACGCAGGTGGAAGCGTGGACGCAGATCAGGCTGAACGGCTGCCATGCCGACCTTCTGTCGGACGTCGAAGGCGAAGTCACGGCTGCCATTGCCGACGTGGTCCGGATCGTTGCCGACTTCCCCGA
>CALAHA010000103.1 GCA_937891565.1 uncultured Ilumatobacter sp.
CTTGCGGCGGATCTGCGCGACGAGGGGCGCACGAAGGTGATTGCCATGATGATCGAACGAGCCCTGCACGACGACACGGTCGGCACCGTGCGCGACCGTTTTATTGCCGAACTCGTCGAGACGTTTACGGCGATCGTCAGGCTGGGAGAAGAGACGGGCCAGTTGCGCGCTGATGTTGCTCCGATGCAGGCACTCGGGTCGATGGCAGGCTCGCTGCTGTTCCATCGCCTACTTGCGAACGAAGCCGTTGACGACCAACTGTTGGCCAACGTGGTTGATTCGTTCGTCGCCGCACATGCTCCCACTTGAGCCCCCACCGACTTTTCGACGGCGCTGAGACGCCCTGCGATTTCCCGGCGGATTGAACCACACGGTTGGCCGTTCTTATCTGAACTGTGACGCACCGTTGGGCAAAGGCAACGACCAGTCACTCTCCATGATTTCCGACTCCGACATCGGCACAGCGAAGTGATACCCCTGGGCGTAGTCGCATCCCATCCGGACGATCTCGTCGTGTTGTTCTTGGCTCTCGATTCCCTCGACAACCACAACCATCCCCAACTCATGAGCAAGGTTGGTCACCGCCGACACCACCACCGCCTCGGGCCCACCAGCGATACCGGCGATCAAACTTTGATCGATCTTGACAATGTCGATTGGCAGTCGGGTGAGATAACTGAGCGACGAATAACCGGTACCGAAGTCGTCCACAGCAATCCGGACACCGAATCGCCGCAGGTCGGTCAACACTTTCATCGCGCGGTCCGAATCTTCGATGAGCAGGTTCTCGGTCATTTCGAGCACCAACCGAGTCGGATCGATGCCAGCACGCGACACGGCATGCTCGACGGTGCCGAAGAAGTCTCCGCTGACAAGTTGTCGAGCAGACACGTTCACAGCGATACCGATCGGGGCAAGACGGTCGCCAGTTCCCCACCTTCGCAAAACTGCACAACTTCGCTCGAGGACCCACTCGCCAACAAGATTGATCAGCGAGCTTCGTTCGGCTGCGCCAACGATGATCAACGGTGAAATTCTGCCTCGGGTCGGGTGATCCCACCGCAGCAACGCCTCGACCCCGCTCATGACGTTGTCAGACATGCGAACAATCGGTTGGTACGCGATCTGAAGCTCGTCTTTTTCGAGCGCGTCACCGATCTCTTGCTCAAAATTCAGAGGGAGACTACTCAGCGCACTGTCGACTTGCCCGACAACATGACGTCGCCCTCCGCGATGTCGCTTAATGAGATACATCGCCGTATCCGCATGCGCGATCAGCTCGGCCGAGACTTCCTCGCCGGGACCGACAACGGCCATGCCAATACTTGCCGATATCGACAACCGCAGACCATCAACGACGAACGGGCGATCAAATACCCTTTCGATGCGCCCTCCGATGTTTTTTGCCTCGATCGGGTCGGGTAAAGCCTCACACAGAAACACGAATTCGTCACCCGAAATTCGCGCAACCGTGTCTTCAACTCCCAAGATATTAGAAAATCGCCGAGCTACTGCGATGAGGAGTTGATCGCCAACGTGATGACCGTGATGGTCATTCACCAACTTAAACCGGTCGAGGTCAACGAAGTACACGGACGTGTACAGGCGTGATCGTTTTGCTCGCAGATTCGCCTCGTATAGGCGATCCAACAGCAACGTACGGTTCGGCAGATCCGTCAGTGGGTCGTGCAATGAGTCGTAGAGGTACGCAGCCGACGCCATGTCGGCCCGTTCTCGCGCCTGCGCATTAATCAGACACGCCGAAACGACGTCAGCCATTGTCTCTGCGGTGATCATTTCGTGAACGCTCAACGGGCCGGCCGTTTCCCGATACAGGTCCAGCGCACCAATACAGCCATCGCCATGACGCAACGGGAAGGTGAACACCGCTGCGAGCCCTTCGGCGCGCGCTGCTGGTCCAAAGACTGGAAAGCGCTCATCAAGCAACAAGTCGGGCACCGCGACCGACTCGCCCGACTGATACGCCAAGATGCCCGGCCCCTCTCCGTACTTCGATTGGAGTTGCTCGAAGCCCAGCGCAGCAGCGTTCGACGCGGACACGTACTTCGGACTTAAGTCGTGCGAGATCAAGGTCACCCCGGCGCCGGTCACGGGAAGAACTTCCACGATCCGTCCGACCAGGTGGTCGACAATGCCCTGTATCGGAAAGTCTGTTGTCAGCGTGCGAGCAAATTCACGCAAAACGACGGCAAGTCGTTCTTCTTCATTAATCATGCGCGCCTCTCTGCCGCCGACGGAAGCTCCAGAGGTGAGGCGCCATGGTGGGGATCTTTCGGCGACAACGAATTGGTTGCGCTCGGCCTCAGGACGGCTCTGAGACTTCTTTTGTGAGAGACGCTGCGACTTCGCTCGTTTCGGGCGCTGCGACTTCTTTCACGAGGGGTTTGGGTTCGGGATCTTGGCGCGTTGCGTCGGCCAGTCCGTCTTTGAACTCCTTCTGCGCGCGGCCGAGGTTGCGCGCCAGCTTTGGAAGCTGCGCTCCGCCAAAGAGCACCAACACCAACACCAACAACACCATTCCTTCTGGACCACCAAGCATCACATTCTCCTTTTGTTGAGTCGGCTGCTACGAAGACGCAGCCGACGTTGTTTCATAAGACATTGCATCGAGATCACTGAGGAGTTCTTGCGCTCCGGTCAATGAGGTTGTGAGGATCTCTTTCGCGACCGCCAAGAGATCAAGAATCTGTGGGTCTGCGATCGTGTAGATGACCAACGACCCGTCACGGTCGGACTCGACGACTCCAGCGCGACGAAGTACGGCCAACTGCTGTGACAGGTGTGACGACTCGATGCCGACGTCGGGCTGCAACGCAGACACCGAACGTGGCCCATCAGACAACACCTCGAGAATCCGGATCCGAGCTGGGTGGCCAAGCGTTTTAAAAAGCTGCGCTTTCACCTCGTAGATCGGACTTGCTGGCATGGCGTGACGATATCAAGGTTTTGTCAGATGATCTTCTCGCGAGATCAGGATGAATTCAGATGAGCGAGCAGCCCGCGCCAACGATTTCGGGAGTCGCTCTCTTTTCCAATCCCTCCGGGCCTCGATCCATGACCACCTGTGACTCGATGTGTTGAACGCCACAACGATGCGGACCGGAAACGTTCAGATAGCTGCGACGATTGGGTACCCCAGCTCAAGGACGGTCGGACATGACTACCGAGAACCAGCGGCCACATCCTGCAGAGGGCCCCGACACGGCCATCTCTGAAAAAGCGGATCTCACCCATCCCGGCGCCCACTGGTCCCCGGCACTCGAGACGCCAGTGACTCGGGCCCTCAAGGATCGCCCACCACTTGGGCCAATTGAGCGTCTTGACCACGATGCGCTGGTTGCCAATCAGCAGTCGGAACTCGCTGCGTCTCGCCGGCCGTACACGCTGAGTTCTCGCGCGCTGTTTACGGTGATGGACGCGGTGTATGGCAAGGAGCGCACGTTGGAGAAGTTCCGGGTGCTCGAAGTCGTGGCCCGTGTGCCGTATCAGGCATGGGAGAGCGTCGCCTATGTGGCTATGACCCACACGTCGAAGAACCCTGATTTCGCCCGGCGGGTGTATGACCGTGCCCGCATCGCGCGAGTCGAACAAGACAACGAGCAGTGGCATCTACTGATCCTGGAAGAGCTCACGCGCGACCAGCGTCGCCCATGGCTCAAGGGCCGCATCATTCCTCAGATTTTGGCGCTCTCGTACTACCAGCTGTCATGGATTCTGTTCGTGCTCCGGCCCAAGCGGAGCTACCAGCTCAACGCTGACTTCGAAGACCATGCCGCCCACGAGTACGCGCTCATGGTGCAGGAACATCCCGAGTGGGAGGCAACGCCGTTCGAGAGTCAGTTCCAAGATGACTTCGGCGCCTACGACAGCCTGGCCGACATGTTCCGTCAGATCGGTTACGACGAGGCGCTGCATCGCCAAGAAAGCGAGATCATGATGACGCAGCCTCGCTTCACCTAAAGGGGTGAGTGGGGTGGCTACGCCACAAGGCTCAGGTGAGGAGGACCCTGGTTCGGTGACGCCGGTTGCTGGTAGGAGGATCCCGCCGAGCAGCCGATCCCAGTCATCGAGACCGCCAACGTTGCTGCGGTCGACGGTCGTATTCACCGCGTCGACTCCGCTCTCCTCAGCTCACTTCCGGACGCGCTCGAGGTACTCAGCGCTCAACCGGCGCGATTCGGGATCCCCGAGCGCCACGACAAGACTGTCGGCGTCGGACCACGACCCGCTCGCTGGCGACATCGCTTCGAGAGCTGCGTTGATCCCGGTCTTCGTTGCATAGAGCGCCAGTCCCGACTTTCGGCCGAGATCCATCGCAAGTTTCTCTGCCGCCGGCAGCACTTCGTGAGCGTCGAGGACGCTATTTAAGAACCCGAGGCCGGCCGCTTCGTCGGCGGTGAACGGGCGGCAGGTCATCACGAGATCGCGGGTTGCTGCCGGGCCAATCTCGCGCACCAGTCGTGGAATCCCTCCCCACGCCAGCGGGATTCCGAGGTCGACCTCGGGAATCGAGAAATAGGTGTCGCGAGCGGCGATCCGAAAGTCGCACGCTCCAGCGAGAACAATTCCGCCTCCGACGCATGGCCCCCAGATCGCGGCAATCGTGACCGCTCGCATTTCTTCCATGGCTCGAGCCATCAGCCATCCAGTCTCAGCGGATTCACGAGGACTGAGGCCGTCGTTACTGGCGACGTCTCCGAAACTGGAGATGTCGGCTCCGGCCGAAAAGGCACGGCCTTTGCCGGACACGATCACCGTCTTCACCTGGCGTTGGGTGTCGAACCAGCGAGCGGCGTCGGCGAGTTCCCGGAGCGTCCGGGTGGACAGAGGGTTGAGCTTCTCCGGCCGGTTGAGGGTGAGGCGGCCATTCATCCCCTCAACGGCCACCTCGAGCGTTTCGAACGCTGGCGTGCTGTCTTGCGTCATGGGGTCCTCTTCGTTGTCCGGCTGAACTTCGTCGCACTCCACGGTACTTCTGCCCAGCGACCCTCTCCGTTGTCGGAGACAATCAGCACGGGTTCCAAAATCGAACAAGACGTTCCGCGACTCAGTCGACGGGAATGGCGGCAATGCGGCTGCTCGGCACAGCATCAGGTGTGTGTTTTGACACGAGCATTAACCACACCACTGCTCCCAAGATGACCGCGCCGCCGATCAGCGTTGCGACTCCCGGCGTCTCACCCGGCCAGATCCACACCCATAGCGGAGCCAACACCACTTCGGTCATCAACAGCAACGGAACCCGTGCTGCAGGAACCGACCGGTGACCGAGGTTGAACATCGGAAGACCGAGACCCAGGGCGATCCCACCAGACACGAACGCAAGCGCCCCATCGCGCAAGCTGACGCCCAACCCTCCCTGCGTCAGAGCCAGAGCGGCAGAGGCCACGCACAGCACGGAACCGGCGATCAACGTCGGGATCACCGGATCGACGCCGGACACGGAACGCATCAGGACGCTGTACAAGCCGATGGTCACCGGGATGCCTCCCGCGAACAGCAGCCCGGACACGGACCCGACCTCGAGCCCAGCGCTCACCGTGATCGCCACGCCCACCATCGTTGCGCCAATCGCGAGCAACGTCGAGCGTTCCACGCGCTCACGTAGAAAGATCCATCCGAGCAGGGCAGCGAACACGGGGGCCGAAGCGAGCAAGAACAGCGTCGTGGCCGCCGAGGTCCGCGACAAGGCCAAGATGTAGAGCATCGAGGTCCCACCAAGGGTAAACCCGGCGAGCCACACGGTCCGCGTGACACCCGCGAACGACACCGGCCGGCCCCCACGACGCACGAGAATTAACGCGACCATCGCCAACGTTGTCGATGCGCCCCGGTACGTGAGGAACTGGAAACTGCTGGCTTCATCGACTGCGGCGACGGAGATGGCGGTCACGCTGAAAATGGTGCCCGCCCCGACCACGAGCAGCGAGCCCTGGCGTTCGGTCAGTTCGCCGTCGCCGACGAACGCATCACGCAAGGCGCTAAACACTCGCGGATCGTACGCCTCGCCTGTCAAGCAAACCAAGCGGATTCGCTCGTGCCGTGCCACGCAGCGTTTGCCCGGGCGCACACGCGTCCATGGCATCATCACCCGAGTGGCGGGGATCAACGTCCTCCGCAGACTGATCTCCGGGGGGGTTGGCACGCGTCGGATGATGTACCAGGCCCCGACAATGCCGGCGGCAACGACCGCGAGCCGCACCACAATGTTGTCGAGGAGCAGTCCTGCACTGATCGAGATCGCGATAACCATCAT
>CALAHA010000104.1 GCA_937891565.1 uncultured Ilumatobacter sp.
CCGGGTCCTGTCGCCGACGGTGAGCGCGGCGTTGCTCGTGACGATGGCGTCGGCCGTCGCATCGGGAATGGCGATCACGCCGCTGATGAACCCCTGCGCCACCGCAATCGGCTGGAGGTTCGTCTGGAAGCTGCCGGTGGGATCGGAACCGGTGACCAGATCGACGTTGCCGAAAGCAAGGAGCTCGTTGTCGGTGCCGATCGTCACCGACTGCGTCGAAATGACATGCGACTTCGCGTACGCGACGCCGACCGCGGCGAGCCCCCAGGTGCTGGCAAGCGCCTCGGTGCTGGCCGTGGCGTCGGTGTACGTGCCGATCCCGATGTTGCCCGTGCTCGTGAACTCCCCGCGGTTGCCCACCACGACCTCGTTGGTGGCGATGACCGTGAGGTCGGCATCGACGCCCGCCCCGGTGAGGGCGCCGCCCGCCTGCAGATCCAGCGAATCGCTGACCTTCGCATTCGTGGAGGCGACCACGTAGATGCCGTCTCGGCTCAGCGGCGCCGCAGCGACGGTGAAGTTCACGTCGTCGCCGATCGTCACGCGACTGAGGCCACCGAGCGTCGTCGCGCTCCCGGCCGCGGTCGCGGTGGCACCACCACCCCCCGCCGCCGAGACGGTCTCGATGCCGTTGTCGATCCGGAAGAAGTTATTCGCCGAGGTGACGGCGATCGTTCCCGTGGAACGCACCTGCACCGATGGCGACACGATCGTCCGGGCGGCTGTGTTGCTTGTGGCGTAGGCATTGGCGCCGCTCGCACCCAGCGCCGAGGCCGAGGTTGAGTCGGCACTCGCTGCGTAGTGGCTCTGGTGCGAGGCGTCAAACACGACATTGCCCGCGTGGAGCAGTTCGGTATTGCCCAGGATCGTCGTCGTGGCGGTGGAGAGATCCAGTGTGGTGGCCGTGGCGGCACTGCCGGCGATGAGGCCGCCACTACCGGCGACGGTGGTCGCCTCGTTGAAATCGATCCCCTCAGACTGCACGGTAAGGCTACCAGCGCGAGCACTGTCAGTACCAGCGCGAGCACTGTCAGTAATGGCATTGGCTCCGAAGACAGTGGCCACATCAACTTTGGACTCAGCGCGGGAATCGTTCGACCCGACGGCCACGATGCCGCCTGCCTTGCCTTGGGCGAGCGCCTGCTGGCGGGTCTCGCTGCGGGCCAGCACGGTGACATCGCCCAGCGGCAGGCTGACGCTTTCGCCCATCGTGGCGGTGACCGTCCCGGCGGTCGTCGAGATCGCGTCCGAACCGGTCGCGCCGATCAGGCCTCCGGCGCTGGCCGTGGCCTTGGCGAGTCCGCTCACGCTATTCTCGTCGCCCGGCAGCTCCCGCAAAGCTGACACCGACAGCGATCCGGCCGTGATCTGGGCATTGTTGCCAACGCTCGCCGACACGTCGCCCGCAACATGCGTGCGAGCAAGCGACGCACCGACGCCCACGGCCCCATACGATCCTCCGTCAGCAATCGCCGAGGCAGCCGGCCGGTATCGCGAGGCAACTTGAATCCCCCCGGAAACGGTGATCGTGCCACTGCCCAGCGATGCCGCCGAAGCAGCGCCCACATCACTCGCCGCGACCGTCGCATTGGCCTCAGAACCGCTTCCGGCAACCAGCCCGCCGGACAACGCCTTGGTGGTGCTCCGCGGTGCTTCGCTCGCGATCGACTCGACCGACAGGTCACTCGCCATGCTGACGTTGCCGGTCACGGCGGCAGACGTCGAAGTCTTCGAATGCGAGTTGGCGATCGCCGAACCGACGCCGACCAATCCGCCGGATGTCGCCCCACCGACTGCCACGGGCACGGCGTGGCTCACCGCCGAAACCGTGATCCCGCCGGCTGCCGACAGCGTGCCGCCGGCCGTGGCGACGGTCGAGCCGAAATGCTCGGCGGTCGCGTAGCCTCCGCTGGTGGCGACGATGCCACCCGATGAGGCCTGCACCTCGGCCCGGCCGCCGAGGGGTTCCGGACTGGCCGGCTGGAGTGCCACCGGCAGCAGAGCCGTGGTGGCGTTTAGGAATTCACCGTCCAAGTCGGCGACGGTGTTGTACCGCGACGCCAGCAGAATGCCGCCGCCAGTGCTCGTGACCGAGCCGCCGGTGATCGTGGCGATGACCGTCGGGTCGATCGTGCTTGTGGCATACGAACCGGCCGCCGCAAAGAGTCCGAATGAGTTGCCCTGGGCTAGTACGGAGCCCCAGGTCTTGGAATCGGAGCCGATCGCGATGTCGCCAGCGGCCGTGACCGTCGAGTTGGAGACGGTCGCCGCCACGGTCGGCCGCAGGGTCGTCGTCGCGGTCGAGCTGGCTGCCGCGAAGCCGATGCCGGCGGCGACCGCGGTGGTCTCGACGATCGCCGACGCGATGGACGTGTCCTGGACGTTGATCGTCATCCCGCCGCCGAGCGTGACCGAACTGTTCGTGACATGTGCCTTCGTGGTTGTCGTCACGACGCCGTTAGAGTCGGCGCCGCCGCCGGCGATCGCCACGCCCGTGCTCAGCGACACGGCGGCCATCTGGGAGGTCGCCGCGATCGTGGCCGCTTCGATGGCCTCGAGCGTCAACCCGCCGGTTGTTGTCGTGACGGTAGAGCCGTCCACGAAGGCCGCGATCGTATTGCTGATCTGGTTCGAACCGAGCGCGACTCCCACGGCGATGGCCACCGAGCCCGGGCCGAACGATGCCGAGACCGCCGACGCCGCACCGGCGGCGAGGATGGTCGACGTGTCCTGGGCCCGCAGCGTGATGTCGCCCTCCGCGTGAACGCCGAAGCCGTTCCTCCTCCCACTGATCGAGGCCTCGACCGTGGACGAGACCTTGTTGACGACATCGACACCCGCCCCGCTGGCCGCCGCTCCGCCGATCAGCCCGCCGGCCACGGCCGCCGACAAGGCGGCGATTTGGGCGACGATTGTCTGATCGGCCTCGGCCGTCTGCTCGAGCATGCCGTCCACATCGATCCTGGAACGCACGATCGTGGCCTTCACCTCCGCAGCCTGCGGCGTGTCCGCCGCCGTCCAACCGATGAAATTATGCGCGGTCGAACTGCCGATGGCCGCGGCCGACGCCACGGCGCCGACCGACGCCGCGGCCGAGAGCGCCTTCACCTGGGCGTCGATCAGGCTCTCGTTGGTGGCGGAAAGCACGGTGTTGCCGGCCGTCGCAACCGCGCTGTCGGTGATCGTGGCGTGAACCTTCGAAAGGATGATGTTCGTCGCATCGGCTCCCGCACCGCTGAGGCTTGCGCTCGCGCCGAAGCTCGCGGAGAGCGCGGCGCTGGCCGCCATCGCGGTCGCACGGATCGTCGCCGTCTCGTCGGCAGTGATCTCGATTCCGCCGACGGCGACGGGCGTCCAACGCGATGCGTCGGCGTAGTTTTCCCGACCGAGATTCACCGAGCCGGCCGGACCGACAAACTCGTACATTCCTCCCACCACACCGTCCACCTTCGCCCAGCGGCTCGTGTCGGAGTAGTTTTCGAAGCCGAAGTCGACAGTGCCGGTCACACCCTTGAAGGCGTAGACCGCGTCATTCTCACCGCCGATCCGGGCCCAGCGTGTCGTGTCGCCATAGTTTTCGGCTGACGGCGTGATGGTGCCGGAGAGAGGCTTGAAACGGTAGACGCCCGCGGCTATCGGGGTTCCCCCGAAGCTGTAGTCGGCGAGTACCGTGACGCTGCTGCCGCGAGTGAACTCCTCCGCGCCGACGTCCGCGCTCGTGAAAATCGGAGCCAGGTAAGTGTCTGAAAGCTGAACACGATCACCGGCCGTGAGCAGGGCCGCCGTGCTCTCGGTCGTGCGGGCAGGCGTCAGATAGCCCGGGGCCACTTCCACCCGCGCGCCAGCGACCAGGGCGGGAGTCGTGGAACCGGTGGTCGTGTAGTCGGCCTGCGTCGAGACATCCGCGGCATTACGGATGCCGCTGGTGACGACGGTGTTGATGGTGTTTTCCGCGAGGCCGACGCCGATCGACAGTGAAACGGATCCCAGACCCGCAAGTGACGCGGCCAGCGAGGCGGCACCTGTCCACGTGGTGACGGTGGAGAGGTCCTCGGCGTTCAGCTTCATGTCGTGGGCATGGACGCCATCCGCACCGCTGCCGTCGATGCTGGCGTCGATGGTCACGCCGACCATGTTGACACTGCTGGCGCCGGCGCCGCTGACAGAAACAGCGACCGCCCCGGCGGCGGCGATGGCCGCCGAGCCTGCCACCACGACCGAGTCGATGGTCTGCTTGCCGACCGCATCGAGCGAGAGGAGGCCGGACGAACGAACGCTCGTGTTGGCGAGGTAGGCCTTGATGTCGCCGCCAATCGTATTGCCGGCATCGGCAACGCCGATCGAAGCCCCAACGCCTGCCAGACCACCTGCTGCAGCCGCTGCCGACGCGGCCAGCACCAGCGCGTTGATGGCCGACTCGCTCTTGGCATCGATGTCGATGTCGCCGACGATTCCCGCCAGGGTGCCCAGGCGGCTCAAGTCGGCAAACGCACGTACTTTCGAGAGCACGACATTTTCCGCAAACGCGCCGGCGCCGCTGAAGGCCGCGCCACTCAGCCCCCCCGCACCGGCGGCCAGCGATGCCGCCGCCGAGACGGCGTTGATCGTGTTGCGATGCACCGCGAGCCGCGTGCCGTCGCTCGAAAGCGAGAGCGTAAACGACTTGCCATCCGGCGCGACAAGCGTCCACCGCTGGCCCTCGGTGACCGCAGCCAGACGTAGTTTATTGCTGTGGGTGTCAGCCGCGAGGTCCACGCCATTGTTCGCAAACGCCGTGCGGAGGGCGTCGAGGATCACGCGATCCCCCACCGCGTCAAGCAGGTTGGCCGCATCTTCGTCGGAGTCATCCTCCTTCGCCGCGTCGTCGAGATTGGTGACGGTGATCGTCCCATCCAGAATCACATCGTTGACCGCTTCGCCCTGTGAGCGGGCCCGGATCGAGACCGTTCCGTTCGCTGTGACCACTCCCTCGTCGGCATTGGCGATGAACGCCGACACCTGGTTGGCCACCTCATTGTGGGCGACCGAGATGCCGATCGAGACGCCAGCCCCCACGCCGCCACCGACACCGGCAGCGATGGATGCGGCCGCGGCCACGGCGTTGATCATCGACGCGTCGGTGGCGGTGATGCTGATCGAACCGGCGGAGATGCCATCGGTGGCCGTGGCGGCACCGTCGCCATCGATCGCAGCCGTGACGAGGGTGGAGATCCGGTTGTCGGCGGAGACACCCGCGCCGCCCACCCCAACCCCTGCCAAACCACCCCCTGCGACCGCCATCGCTCCGGCGAAGACGAGCGAATTGATGGTCTGGTCGGCCTCCGCCTCGAGCGTGATCGCATTGCTCGCATGAATGCTCGAATCGAGCACTCGGGCTTGAACTTCGGCCGGCAGGCTCGCAACACTCACCTGCTTCCAGAGCCGCGTGTCGTAGTAGTCTTCGACCGAGAGATCGATCGGCTGCAGGCCGTCTTCGTCCGGGTCGCCGTCGTAGACGTTGTCACCGATGTATTCAAACACCTCGCCTTCCATCGGCCCCGATGCCACGCGGACCTTTTTGCCCCCCAGCAGCGACGCCTGCTTGCTCCGCGAGCTGTAGTCGGCCGCAATCGTCGTACCCTTGGGATCCCAGCCAATGAAGTTACGAGCCACGGCGATCCCGATGCCGACGGCTACCCCGCCGCCGAATCCAGCTGCCCCTGAAGCCGCGACGGCACCGACCGTGGCATCGATTGCCGCCGTGCTGGTGGCCTCGATGGTCACGGAGCCCACCTCGTCTGCGGCCGTTCCGATCGCGCTGTTCTGCACGAAGGCATTGGTTTTGGTGAGAATAATGTTGGTCGCTTCGGCACCACCGCCCGCCACCGCCACGCCGGCCGCGCCACCGAGCCCCACTGAAACCGCTGCAGCAACCGAGGTGGCGCGGATGGATGACGTGTCAGTCGCCTTGACGGTCACTGAACCAGCGGCATCAACAGTATCGGCATTTTTTATGGCCGCCGTTGTTTGTGTTGCAATCGAGTTATTCGCAAGTGACACGCCGACAGAGATCGCGGCTCCGAGCACGCCGCCTATGCCGACAGAGACGGCGACAGCGCCCGCGTCTGTGGCAATCTTTGATTCGTCTTTGCCACTGACGTCGATGGCATTCGCGTGAATACCCGTGCCATCGCCGGTGATCGTCGCCTCGATCTGATGGCCGATCCGGTTGCTCGACGAGACTCCGGCGCCACTCGCCGCCAGGCCACCCACGCCGCCTCCGGCGATGGCCGCAGACCCGGCCAGCACCAGCGAATCGATCTTGCTGCGGGACATGGCCTGAACCGTCAACGTGCCCGTCGCGTTGATCCCGCTGTCGATCGACCTGGCGAAGATACCCAGTCCGGGCACGGAGTTGCCTTCCTGGTCATAGCCGATGAAGTTGCGCGAGACCGAGGCGCCGATCGAGACACCGGCCCCGGCAACGCCGCCGACGCCAATGGCGACCGACGCGGCGGCAACCGTCGCGACGATCGTCGAGGCGTTCGTCGCCGAAAGTGTCACGTCGTTCGACTCGGTGACCGTGCTTGAAACCAGCTCAGCCGTCGTCGAGCTCAGGATGACATTCGTGGCGACGGCCCCCGCCCCACTGATCGCCCCGCCGAAGACGCCGCCAAAGCCACCAGCCAGAGAAGCCGCCGCCACGCGGGCCGTGATCGAGCCGTCAGCGAGTTCCCAGAGTTTGCCGTCGGAATAATCTTCGGCGCTGAGCGTGCGGGTGTCGGGGGTCAGCAGCCGCCAGAGTGCCGTGTTCTTGTAGTTCTGCTCCGTCAGCTTCGCCGAATTGTCACCGGCGACCAACTCATCAGCGCCCACCCACTCGTAGACCGCGCCGGGAATGCCGAACGCCGGGTTGTAGCCCTGGGCGACCCGGACGGTCGTGCCCCGTTCAAAATCGTCATCCGCCTCCCTCTTGACCAGTTCGACTTCATAGTCGTCGGGGTCGGTCTTGAGATAGCCATAGGAGGAGGAATAGTCGGCCTCGAAACCGCGGTAGCGATAGATCCGGCCGGGATCACCGCCGCCGACGTAGCCGTCGGCCACCCGCACGGTATCGCCCGCCTGCAGAGCGACCGATCCGTCGGCCGTCGTGTGATCAGGCGCGGGCACATCACCACCGAGCGTTTCCGCCTTGATCGAGATGTCGCCAGTGGCGTGGACCGAATCCGCATTGGCGATGCCAGCATACACGACATTGGAGATTTCGTTGTAGGCCGACGAGATGCCGATCGAAAGCGAGATACCGACCGTGCCGGCGGCGGAACCGGCAATCGAGGCCGCGAGGGCATCGGCCGTGATCCGGGTGTTGTCGAGTGCCTGCAGGCTGATATTCGCAGCTTCGATGCCAGATTTGCCGACCACGTCGCCGTCACCGTCGATGAAGGCCCTTACGACCGTGCGACCACGGTTTTCAACACCGACACCGGCGCCGCTAAGCCCGATGCCCGCGGTTCCGCCGGCGGCAACGGCCACCGAGCCTGCGAGCGTGAGGGCCTCGATCGAGCCCCGGGCCTCGGCGTCGAGCGTGAGGTCTCCCACGGCCTTGACCGATGAGTTGCCGATGAAGGCCTGCACCTGAGACGCATACTGGATGTCGGCCGGCAGAATCAGCTGCCACTGATCGGGATCCCCAAAATCTTCGCCCGAGAGGGCGCTGGCCCGTTCCAGCCGCCAGTTTTCATTTGCCTCCCACTCGCCACCGACAAAGGCACCGTCGTAGACGGCCGTCGCCAGGTTGACCACCGTGTCGTCGTCGCCCTGCCAGACATAGATGGCGTCGACCAACTTCACGCGGGTCTGCGTGTCGCCGTCGTTCACCAGCGTCTTCGTACCGTCGGCGGATGTGTAGTCGTAGATGTTTTTCTGGTCACCGATGAAGCGGTAGACATCTCCCCCGCGAACACCGTCATTGACGAGCACGGTCATACCCGGCGAAATGGTCTTGAACTCTTGGTCCGATGTGTAACTGTGGGCAGCGGAGGAGGGATCCCAGCCGATGAAGTTGCGGGCGAGGGCAAAGCCGACGGAGGCTCCAATCCCAGCCGTGCCACCGACCGCGACGGCGGCACTGGCCGCCACCACGGTTGCGTCGATGGTCGAATCGCTCAGCGCATCGATATCCACCCTGCCGGCGCTGATGACCACACTGCCGACCGGCGCTGCCGCGGCCTCGCCACCGTCGTCGATGAAGGCGTTGGTCCGACTGAGAATGACGTTTTTCGCGACCGCTCCGGCGCCGCTGACGGCGATCCCCGCCTTGCCGCCGCCGCCGATGGCGAGCGATGCCGCGGCCGTCGTCGCGTCAATCCGGGAGACCGTCTTGGCATCGATCACGACATCGCCGACAGTCGTCCCCACGGTATCGTCCGCGCGACGGATGAAGGCCTCGACATTGTTGCCGATGTGGTTCTCGGCCAGCGCCACGCCGACAGAGAAAGCCACAGCGGTCTTTTCG
>CALAHA010000105.1 GCA_937891565.1 uncultured Ilumatobacter sp.
TTCGACTGGCGCAAGGGCTTCAAGTTCTCCACCTACGCCACGTGGTGGATCCGTCAGGCCATTACTCGCGGCATCGCCAACACGGGCCGCACCATTCGCCTCCCGGTTCACGCCGGCGACACGCTTGCTCGGTTGCAGAAGGCGCGTTCACGCCTCGAACTCAAGTTTGGGCGTCCGGCCACGCTCTCTGAACTGGCCAAAGAAGTCGAAATGCCGGAGGACAAGGTCACCGAGGCGCTGCGCTTCGCTGCCGAACCGCTCTCGTTGTCGGAGCCACTGCGCGAAGACGGCGATGCCGAACTCGGCGACGTCGTCGAAGACCGCTCAGCCGAGTCGCCCTTCGAAGTCGCCGCCACTGCGCTGCTGCCCGACGAGATCAGCCGACTGCTCGCCCCGCTCGATGAACGCGAGCGTGAAATCCTCAAGCTGCGCTTCGGCCTCGATCGCGGTGAGCCACGGACCCTCGAAGAGGTCGGTGAACACTTCAACCTCACCCGTGAGCGCATCCGCCAAATCGAAGCTCGCGCTATGAGCAAACTGCGTCACCCGTCGAGCGACACCGGCGCACGCGACCTTCTCGCCGTCTAAACAGTGTCACACCGAGCTGACCTCGGTGTGACAGTTGCAGCACGTTCACGGCAATTTCAGGCTCTTTAGATTTCAGGTTGAACTCAGGAATCGGCCAGGTCGTGCCGAAGAAGTAATTGTGCTTGACATTCACCGCGCCACGCTTGACGACCTCGAGCCAATGACCAGCGTGTACACGGCTCCACCCCAATTCCTGGGGCACCGGAGCAGGTGCTGCACTCGTGCCGACCGAGCCGTTGGGCGTGTACGTCGACCAACCGAACCGATTGTTCGAGTATGAGCGAATTCTCGCCGCCATGGATATGACGCGCGGCAGGCCTCGGCCCGTCGTCTCGCTCCCATTCTGAGGTCAGCCCAGACGCGCAACGGCCGGCGCCCTCTCCACGGAGAACGCCGGCCGTCGTGAGACCCAATAACAGGTCAGGGGTGAATCAGGCCGGACCGGAGAACGCGCCTTCCTTCACTTCGGAGTTGTTCGCGAGGAACGCCTCCTTCGGGTTGTAGCCACGAGCCTTGTCTTCGCCATCGTTGACTTCCTTACGACCCACAACCATCCAATGGACTTCGTCCGGGCCGTCAGCCAGGCGCAGCGTGCGCTGGCTGGTGTACATGTCGGCAAGTGGCGTCCACTGCGACACACCAGTAGCACCGTGCATCTGGATGGCCTGGTCAATGATCTCACAGACCCGAATCGGAACCATTGCCTTCACCGCCGACACCCACACACGAGCTTCAGAGTTGCCGAGCTTGTCCATCGCGTTCGCAGCAGTGAGCACCATGCGGCGCATCGACTCGATCTCGATACGAGCCTTCGCAATCATCTCGGTGTTCCCACCGAGCTTGGCAAGCGGCTTGCCGAAACCGTCACGGCTGATGCCACGAGACACCATCATCTCAAGAGCCTTCTCGGCCTGACCAATAGCCCGCATGCAGTGATGGATGCGGCCCGGGCCGAGGCGAACCTGGCTGATCTCGAAACCGCGGCCTTCGCCGAGCAGAATATTCTCATACGGCACACGAACATTGTCGAACTTGATGTGCATATGGCCGTGCGGCGCATCGTCTTTACCAAACACATGCATCGGGCCAAGGATCTGCACACCAGGCGTATCAATCGGCACCAAGATCTGCGACTGACGCTGATGCGGCGGACCATCAGGGCTCGTCTGCACCATCGTGATCATGATCTTGCAACGCGGATCACCAGCACCAGAGATGTAGTACTTCTCGCCGTTGATCAACCACTCGTCGCCGTCACGCTCAGCCACACACGCAATGTTCTTCGCGTCAGACGAAGCAACATCAGGCTCAGTCATCGCGTACGCCGAACGAATCTCGCCAGCCAAAAGCGGCTTCAACCACTTCTCCTTCTGCGCCTCGGTGCCAACACGCTCAAGCACTTCCATGTTGCCCGTGTCGGGCGCAGCACAGTTCATCGACTCCGAAGCAAGCGGGTTCTTGCCTAACTCGATCGCGATGTACGCGTAATCGAGGTTCGACAGACCCTCACCAGTCTCGGCGTCGGGGAGAAAAAAGTTCCAGAGACCGTTGGCTTTGGCCTTGTCTTTGACGGCCTGCAGCAATTCAAGCTGCCCCGGGGCATAACCCCAACGATCCTCACGCGTGGCACCGAGCCGGAAGAACTCTTCCGACATCGGCTGGACTTCCTCCGCAATGAAGGCCTTGACCTTCTCATACAGCGGGCGCACACCTTCAGACATCCGGAGGTCGTACATGTCAACAGTTGATTCAAGAGCAGCCATGTACTGAACTTAGTGATGAGGATCCAAGGTCGCGCTATCGGGTGCGCGCATCTTGTGCCAGTTCAGCGTGAGCGACGTTGGGGACTGGAGTGCAAGACGACTTCACCGCTCAGAAAGCAATCGAGGCACGGGACTTCGTCGTTGTGAATCTGGCAGAGTTCCAGAAGTCCAATCGCCTCGGTCGACGCCCCAATCACACGCAGGCAGCCATCAGTGGATACCGACTGAGCCCTGGCCGGCGCTTCGTCCTGGTTGTCTGGAATGGTCTGAGCTCGTTATTCCTCACGTGCCCGCTCGAGAGGGTCCTCTCAAACGGCCACGAACGTCCGTGGATCGAATTTTGAATACCCCAGCGTGTGGAGCTTTCAAAGCACGCCAGCGGACGTTCGTGGACCCTTTGGCGGAGATGGACGGGAATCGAACCCGCCGGACGGGGATCGCCCGTCCCAACCGCTTTGAAGGCGGCGGAGCCCACCAGGTACCCAGACATCTCCACGTTCGACGTTAGCTGTCGCGCGGCGAACTCGGGACGTACAGCGGCGCTTTCCGCCCGGAATCGCGCCGAGTTCGCCACGCGAGCGCGACTCTGTGCGGGGGCCCATACTCTGCGGCCACCGACTCCCTCCATGTCATTCACCTCAACCGCCACGTCGGCAGGGAGAACACATGGTCACGCTCTGTTGGGCCGTCAAAGGCGGCTCGGGAACCACCGTTGTCACGTCAACGCTCGCACTCGAATCCACGCGGCCCGCGCTGCTCGTCGACCTCGACGGCGAGATCGACACGGTGCTCGGGCTCCCCGAACCCGACCGTCCCGGCGTCGTCGACTGGCTGCTCGGCGACGGGCCGCCGAGCCAACTCGACGACCTACTGATCGACATCGATGACACCACCTTCCTCTTGCCGTGCCGGCTCGGTGGGACTGCGACGTCAACAACAGCAGGGTCAACTGCATCGATGCCATCGCCAGAACGGTGGGCCGTACTCCTCACCTGGTTCGCCGATTGGGAGGCTCACTCTGGCGGCGAGGTCTGGATCGACGCCGGGACCGGCACGCCCGCGGCCGCATTGGCGAGTGGCATCGAGCAACGTTGGCTCGTCAGTCGCGCGTGCTACCTCTCATTGCGGCGAGCGGCCCGATCCCCCATCCGCCCGACGGGCGTGTTGTTCGTGAGCGGACACGGTCGACAACTGCGTCCAAAAGACGTTGAACGATCCGTCGGTGCGCCGATCGTTGCGACGATCGCCGAGGACCCACGCATTGCCCGGGCCGTCGACTCAGGCCTGCTCGCAAGCCGGCCTCCACTCATCATCCGCAAGAGTCTCCGAGAGATCGCATGAGCGACCAACTACTCAATGCGACCGCTGCCAGCACGTCGTCGGCACCGGACCCTGTGGCCGACATCTGTCGGCGAATCAACGACGTTGGAGGCGACGTCGCTCAGGCCGCGCACATCGAAGCACGTCACGTCGCACCACTGGCAACCATCGACGAGCAACGACGCCTGGCCGAGGCAGCTATCGCTCGCCTCACGGGCCTCGGTGAACTCGACGAATGGGTCAGCGACGTCACCGTCGACGAAGTGCTGGTTAACGCCGACAACCACATCTGGATCGATCGGGGCGGTGAACTGCTCAGAGTCGGCACGCTCAGGAGCCAGCCGCTCGGCAATATCATCGAACGGATCCTTACCCCGATCGGCCGGTGTCTTGACCTGACCACACCCATTGTCGACGCTCGCCTGGCTGACGGCTCACGGGTGTGCGCTGTCATCGGCCCGGTCGGTGTCGATGGGGCCAGCCTTTCAATCCGTCGATTTGCGCGCTCCGCTCGTCAACTAGCTGCATTCACCGATCCGCTCGGGGTCAAAATCCTCACCCAGATCGTCGATCGGCGTTGCAACGTCGTTGTCAGCGGTGCCACCTCGTCGGGCAAGACTTCGCTACTCGCTGCGTTGATTGCGACTCTCCCGGCTCACGAGCGCATCGTCGTCCTGGAGGACACTGCCGAACTACCCATCGGCGCACAGCATGTTGTGCGGCTCGAAGCCCGTCCGCCAGCGCCAGATGGGCCCCCCGCGATCGACCTGAACGACCTGGTGCGCACAGCACTCCGACTCCGACCGGATCGCTTGGTCGTCGGCGAGATCCGTGGGCCCGAGGTGCTGGGCCTCGTGCAAGCAATGAACACCGGCCACGACGGTTCGTTCTCGACGTGCCACGCCAATGGGCCCCACGACGCGCTCCTTCGGTTGGAATCGCTCGTCTTGCAGGCGGCGCCGACCTGGCCCCTGCCCGCGATTCGACAGCAGCTTGCACGGTCGCTCGATGTCGTGGTCCACATCAGCCGATCACGCTCGGACGGCAAGCGCCGCCTGGTGTCGATCTGCGAGGTCGGCGTGCCGAATGACGATGGTGAACCGCGCCTCATTCCGATTGCTGAACTTCGCACTGGCGAACGCCTCGTGCAGGTCGGCGTGCTGCAGAGCCGGCGATGAGCGCTGTCTTCAGCGCCCCCACTCTGGCTGCTGTCATGGCTGGTTTGTTGGCTGGTTTGTTGTGCCCTGCGATCTTCGCCTCGCCAGCAATGCGCGCATGCCTTCCGCCACGCCGCGCGCCCCTGCCAACGACCCGTGCCCGCACGCATCGGATCGTCACGTTGGCAACGACCCTCCAGACGCGCAGGGCTCAAAGGCGAATCGCACGCACCACCATCGCACCTGGTGCGGTTGCAGAGTGGTGCGATGCGCTCGCCCGTTCGCTCCGCGCCGGCACCACCTTGCGCTCCGCCCTGACGAGCATCGAACCCACCGACCCAGCGCTCGCTTATCGATCCCAGGCCGTTCGAGAGGCCCTCGGGCGAGGTGCAATTGTCTCCACCGCAGTGATCGGCCTCCACGCCGATCCCGCGTCTCGACCTCAGCGACAGTCACCCCACCTGGCGCTGGCCGCTGCGGTCTTGGCAACCTCGGGCAGCATCGGCGGGCCAGCTGCCGCATCGCTCGATCGACTCGCCGGAGCGCTCCGGCTCCGTACGGCCGACGGGCAAGAGCGTTCGGCGCACAGTTCCCAAGCGCGGCTCAGTGCACACGTTTTGACGTTCGTCCCGCTCGCCTTGCTTGCCCTGTTGGTCGTGGCCGACTCCGATGTTCGAGCTGTGCTCAGCCAACCAACTGGCGTCGCCCTCGTGTTGATCGGTCTCGCTCTGAACCTTGTCGGCTGGTGGTGGATGCGTTGCATCGTCACCGCCCGGGAATGACATGTTGATCCTCGTCCCAACCGTGGCGACCCTCCTGTGCGTACTGGTCGCCGCCGAAGGAGCCAAGCAGATCTCCAGCCCGAGGCGCAGTCCAGCCCCAACCCTGCAGGAAGTTTTGCCCGCAACGCCATCACCTCGGCTCGGGCACACGCATCGGCGCCGTCTCGGCTGGGTGTGCCTGGGGGCCGTCGGGGTCGTGGCCGTCGGTGCTATCCCCGCAGCGATCCTCACGGTTGTTTGCTTTGCAACAAAGCGAACGCGTGTACTTCTCGCCACTCGATCAGCCACCGCTGCCCAGATCGCCGCGCTCCCAGATGCCATCGACACCTTCGTCCTCCTCGTTCACGCTGGCCTCACCCCGAGGCTTGCGGTCGAACGTCTCATCGTCGCAGCGCCGCCGATGACCCGACCGGCATTCGCCGAGGTCGTCCATCGCTCCCGGCGAGGCGAGACATTCGCCGACGCACTGGCTGCGCTGAACACCCACTTCGGCGCGAGTGCTACCGCGTTCGTTGACCTCGTTGCGGCCTCAAGCCGTTACGGGCTCCCGATCACCGATGTCCTCACCCAACTCTCGGTGGAAACACGCGCAACTCGACGGCGCCTCGACGAAGCAGCGGCTCGCGCCCTGCCGGTCAAGCTGTCATTTCCGCTGGTCCTGTGCACCTTGCCCTCATTCGTCTTGCTCGCCATTGCCCCTGCGGTGCTGGCAGCCCTCTCGTCGCTCGGCAACAACGCCTGGTGACCGACCGTTCCCGCAAACTTTTTCGGAGGCACCGATGCCCCATCTCATCCTGACCTGCTACCTCTCCCTCGCAACAGCATCCATTGCTACAACCGACCGACTCGAATGCATGGCCGAGCAACATCAGTCGCGTTGCACAGGCGATCGCGGGCAAGCAACCACCGAGTACGCGCTCGTGTTGCTCGCAGCCGCATTGGTTGCTCTCTTGGTCGTTGCCTGGGCCACCGCCGGCGGAGGAGCGGCCCGCGTGAGTCGACTATTCAACGCGGTGATCGATTCCGTAATCAGCAACGTCTGATGTCGACGCGCGGACGCAATGACGTTGGCCAGGCCACAGTCGAGTTCGCACTGGCGCTGCCCGTCGTATTGATCATCGTGCTCGGAGTCGTCCAGGTCGGCGTCGCAATCCGCAACGAACTCGCCGTCGAGCTCGCCGCTCGGGAAGGGGCACGCGCTGCAGTCGTGTCGTCTGACCCGAGTGGCGCCGCCGCTCGTGCCGCCCGCCGATCGGTCGAACTGCCGATCGACGTGTCGACGCAGACAACTGCACATGACGTCGTGGTGACGATCACCTACACCGATCCGACTGATGTTCCGATTATCGGCCGCTTCCTCGGTCCCAGCACGCACAGCGCTACAGCGACCATGGCGACCGAACCCGACTGACACCATCAGGCTGATGCTCGGGTCTGCGCCGTTAGCTTGACCGTCATGGACCTGCGCGCGACGACGAGCATCGTGGCTGGCGTACCGACCGTTGCCGTCGACGGCGTCGTCGACCTCGGTTCGATTGCCGCGTTCCGCGACGCGCTGCTGCGCGCTGTCCATGCCAACAGCGGCGCCCTCGTGGTTGTTGACCTCGATGGCGTCGTCGCGCTCGACGACGCCGGACTCGGAATGCTGATGGGCGCGGCAGCCGCTGCACGACAGGCTGATGGCGACCTCGAGATCGTGTGCACCAACAAGCGGCTTCGCACCCGCCTGGAACGCACCCGCCTCGACCAATCGATCACCGTTCGAGACAGCATCTCATGACCGAAATCGCGGCTGGCTCCGGAGACGAACCAATCTTCCACCTCGCGCTTCCCGAGGACTGGCAAAGTGCCTTCGAGACCGGCGAGTACCGCTGGTCGACCCGCGGTAAAACACTTGATGTAGTCGGGTTCATCCACTGCTCGACGTCAGTCCAAATCGAGGCCACGGCCAATCGCTTCTACGGCGACCTCGCCCACCTGGTCCTCTTAACGATCGACCCCGTCGCCGTCGCCTCGGAGGTCCTCTGGGAACGGCCAGCACCCGGCGTCGATGAGCTCTTCCCCCATATCTATGGCCCGCTTCCCATCGCGGCCGTCAACATGACCACGATGTGGACACGCCACGGCGAGGGCTGGGTTCTCAGAACCTGAGTGTGCAGACCGCCGGCGCCGAAGGCGCGGTCGTCGCCAGCGCGATCACCAGTGCAAGGTGCCGGGTCCGCCCTTGAACGGACCAGTCACGTTGTTCGTGATCCAGCCACCGTAAAACGAACCGTCGTTGCCAGCAACACGTTCGTCGTCAACCCAGCACTCATCGAACCGCTGCGCATAGAACGCCCAGTGGTTCGCCAACTCGGTGAACGCCGGTGTCGGCGTTCGATACGTCCATGCTGCATCAGCAACCGGATCGGCCGCGATGACAGGATTGCCGGTGTCGACACCGGCGAGGTCGACCGACACGTAAGTGGCCAAGCCCTTCCATTCACAGAGCGTCCGATTGGCAGATTTCATAAACGCAGAGTCATTCACGAATTCCGGGGCAACGTAGTACGCCGGTGGCTGGCTGGTCTCGAGAACTCGCAACGCGCGAGGTGCATCGACGATCGTCACGCCTGCGTGGATAACACGGATACGCCACTCGACGTGCTCGAGCGAGGGTGGCCGAGGAAAGTCCCAGACAGATTCGAACGGCTTGCCGTTCGGGGCAATTCCGTCGCGCCGATCTGCCTTCGGTCGTCTCCTGATGATCACTTCGTCCTCCTGCGGCCGGCCCGCTTACTGGAACTCAGACTTCTCCGGTGGTTTCTTGCCACCGCGCCGTCTGTCGGCAACCTTCTCACGTGCACGCTGTTCCTCTTCAAGTTCAGCCTCTTCTGCGATCAGTTTCTCAAGCGCATAGAGCCTCACCGGGGCAAGTTCCCCTGCGCCGATCGCGGCCTGAACAGCGCATCCTGGCTCCTGATCGTGCTTGCAATCGCGGAAGCGGCACCCATCCATCAGGTCGAACACGTCGGCAAACGCCCGCTCGATGCCGTTGCCCGACAACCAAAGGCTCAGTGCGCGAACACCAGGCGTATCGATCAACCAACCACCAGTCGTCGAGTCATCGAGAGGGACCAGTTCGGCGGCAACCGTGGTATGGCGCCCACGCTGATCGCCTTCACGAACCTCAAATGTCGCCTGCCGTTGGTTGCCGACCAAAGCGTTCACGATTGTCGACTTTCCCACGCCGCTCGCACCGAGGAACGTCAGCGTTCGATTGCCCTGCGCATACGACCTGAGCGCTTCGATGCCGTCACCGGTCACACCGCTCGCCAGGAGTACCGGCACCCCGAGCGCTACCTCGGCGAGTTCGCGCCGAGTCGGTTCGGGGTCGTCGACGAGGTCGGTTTTGGTCAGCAAGACGACGGGTTCGGCGCCCGAGTCGAACGCCAACACAAGCTCGCGTTCGAGACGACGGGGGCTGGGCGGCGAGCCGAGCGCATGTACGAGGAACACCACGTCGATGTTCGCGGCAAGCGTGTGCGAAACGGCGCGCATGCCATCAAAAGAGGCGCGGCGGGTGAACGCCGAGGTTCGCTCAAGAACGTGTTCGACCTTCTCGCCGTCATCGGAGACGATGATCCAGTCGCCGACTGCAACTTCGGCACCGATATTGCGCATTCGGATGGGATCGAGGAGCCCGCGTGCCTGGTCCATCGTCGAGATTGCTGTGCTCCAGCCCCTATCGAGCCGGGACACCCGGACGGGAACACCGGGAGATCCAATCGATTCCCACGCTTGCTCGAACGCGTCGGACCAACCCAGTGCAATACGGTCGGCGGAGGAGGACATTGCCTGAGAACGTACCCTCCTCTGGTCCGTCAAACCGAGGGTTCCGCGATCCGGTTTACCAAACCTCGATGCCGGAACCGTCTCATTTCCGGCACACTCCACTTGACAACTAT
>CALAHA010000106.1 GCA_937891565.1 uncultured Ilumatobacter sp.
AACAGCGTGTACGAGCCGTTGTCGGTCCGACCAATATTTGCGTGGTGACCGGTCGCTACTGCATCGAAGCCAAGGAGGTCGGCGCGCTCGGCGAGGCGCGCAAACTTGACGGATCGGTTGCACTCGATGCAGGGGTTCGGCGTCGTGCCGTTCGCGTGGGCTGCCACATAGGGGTCGACGACGTGCTTGTCGAAATCGTCGCCAAAGTTGAATACGAGGTGGTCGATACCGAGCTGCTGCGCCACTCGACGGGCATCATCAACATCGGAAACGGAACAGCACCCGGTATCGCTGTCGCCACCCCACAACTTCATTGTGACGCCGACCACCTCGTGGCCAGCGTCGCGCAGCAACAGGGCGGCAACGGACGAATCGACTCCGCCGCTCATCGCGCACATCACCTTCATGCGATACCTCGATCTGTGTGGGAGCGCAGTCGCTGAACTGCCTCGATAATGACGTGCACGCCGCGGTCGATGTCTGCGTTGGTCGTTGTGTGACCGAGCGTCAATCGGAGCGCCCCGAGGGACCGCTCGGCTGGGACTTGCATCGCAGCGAGTACGTGTGATGGCTCCATGGCGCCGCTGGCGCACGCCGATGCTGCCGAGGCACACACCGCCTCCTCGTCGAGCAAGAAGAGCAGCGCTTCACTCTCGATCCCTTCGATGCATACGTGTCCGGAGCCAGCGACCTTTTCGCTGCGATCAAGTGTCTCGGTCACACCGTCGAGGCGGGTGCACAGTTCGTCGACGAGCCGATCGCGCAGTGCAGCAATGCGCACAACTTCGGTTGCCCGCTCAGCATCGGTCAATTCCAGCGCAATAGATGCAGCAACGATGCCCGCCGTGTTGTGGGTGCCACTCCGCCGCTCACGCTCCTGGCCCCCACCGATAATCAAGGGGTTGATCTTCGGGCCGCCGTTCTCGATAAGCACACCAACACCCTTCGGACCGCCGAACTTATGCGCGCTCAGCGCGAGCAGGTCGACGTGGGGCGTGACCTCTCGCAAGTCGAGCCAGCAAGCTGCTTGCACCGCATCGGTGTGCAGTAGCGCACCCGGCGAGTGCCGACGAACGACTCGGCGGACCGCTTCGAGGTCGTTGATCGAACCGACTTCGTTATTGACGGTCATCACGCTGACGATCGCCACGGAACGATCAGCTGCGACGATTTCATCGAGCGCTGCGCCAAGCTGCTCAAGATCGACACGGCCAGCGTGATCAACGCCGACGACAACTCCGCCATGGTGCTCAACCACTTCGAGGACCGCGTGATGTTCGGTAGCTGGGCACACTGCGACGCCACCTGTGCGAGTGACGGCGCCGGTAATCGCCATGTTGTCGCTCTCGGTTCCGCACCCGGTGAAGACAACGTCGTTCGGACGGCAACCGAGGACCTCAGCGACACGGTCACGTGACTCGTCGACGGCCTGGCGGGCCTGACGGGCGAAACGATGTGAACCCGATGGGTTGGCGTACTGGTCGCGCAGATATGGCAACATCGCCTCGATCGCCTCGGGCCGCATGGGCGCCGACGCTGCGTGGTCGAGGTAGGTGATGGCCATGTCAGCAGGCCCGGACGCATTCACGAGGTCACGCTATCGCCACGGTCGAACCGGCGATACTCCCGACGTGGCCCCACACCGTGATCTCAAGTTGAAACCGAACCAACTCGTGTGGCTGGCGGCCATCGTCGTGGCCGGTGCGATCGTCGGCATCGTCCTCGGCGTGTTGTGGGGGCTCGGTGCTGCCGCTGTCACCCTCGCAGCGAGCGAAGTCACCGAACGCATCTCCCGCCGCCGCCGCAACTCACCCTGACCAGGCGGCTGCGGAGCTGACGCTGCGGTCGGATCGCCAGCTGAGGTATTCGTCGTGGGAGGAAAGTCGGACATTGGAAGAAGTCACAGCCTGAGCCAAATCGGGCCGGAGTGCGCGACACTGCGCCAATGCTCGGCTACAACTCCACTTCCTACGGCACGGGATTCGCCGACGTGTATGACGACTGGTATGGCGATGTCACCGACGTTGCGGCCACGGTCAGCCGGATGGTCGGCCTCGTCGGCACGGTCGGCACGGTCAGCACGGTCAGCACGGTCAGCACGGTCAGCCCAGTGCTCGAGTTGGGTGCAGGGACGGGTCGGCTCGCCATCCCACTGGCCCAAGCTGGTTTGGGTGTCACCGCCGTCGATTCGAGTCGGGAAATGCTCGATCAGTTGCGCGCCCTCGACCCCGACGGTTCAGTCACGGTCGTACACGGTGACATGGTCGAAGACCTTCCCGATGGGCCCTTCGATGCGGCACTGATCGCCTACAACACCATCTTTAACCTGCTCGGCGACGGAGCGCAGCAGGCCTGCTTCTCTGCCGTGGCAGCTCGGCTCGCCCCCGACGGTGTCTTTGTTGTCGAGGCCTTCGTCCCCGAAACGGACACACCGGCAAGCAGCGATGTTTCCGTGCGTTCAATGGCGGTCGACCGTGTGGTGTTGTCGGTATCTCAGACGACCCCGTCAAGCCAGCAGGCCGAGGGTCAGTTCATCGAGATCACCGAGGCAGGTGGCGTACGACTGCGACCATGGTCGGTGCGCTGGGCGACTCCCGAACAACTCGATGCAATGGCGACCGCTGCGGGTCTGGTACTCGACGCCCGCCACGCAGACATGGCGGGCACTCCGTTCGACGCCGAGAGCGCCCATCACGTCAGCGTGTACCGCCGCCCCATCGGCTGAACGACCAGAACCCATCACAGCACCCCATCTCACTCAGGCGTTGCACTCACCCTCTGAAACCGAGCAGACCTCGGTGTGACAGTGAGTTGCTCAGAACGAATGGAAACCGCCATCGATTCGGATGATGTCGCCCGTGTGGTACGAGCTGGCCGAACTCGCGAGATACGTGGCGATCCCGGCGAAGTCTTCCTTCGTGCCCCACCGCCGCGATGGGATACGTGGCATGACCTTGTCGACGAACTTGTCCCAGCCGAACGCGTTGGCGGTCATGTCGCTTTCGATCCAACCCGGCAGGATCGAGTTGCAGCGAATGTTGTGGCGAGCGTGGGCAACGGCGATGCCCCGCATCATCGCGTTCACACCGGCCTTCGTGGCTCCGTAGTGCTGGCCCGATGCTGAGCCAAACTCCGACGATCCCGACGACGTAAACACGATAGATCCACCCGAAAGGTCACCTTCTTCGAATCGGCCGACCATGTGTTTGGTGGCCTCGCGTGCGGTGTAAAACGCCCCGTCGAGGTTGACCGACATCACACGGCGCCAGTCCTCGCTGGTCATCTCGAGGAAGCTCGGCGACGTGCCACTGACACCGGCGTTAACGAACACCGCGTCGATCCGGCCGAGCGCGTCGGCAGTCTCCTGCATCGACTCGATCACGGCGGACTCGTCGCTGACATCACAGACGATCGACAGCAGTTCGACGTCATAGTCGCTCAAAACGTCGAGAGCTCGTTCGTTCTTCTCTGCGTTGGTCCCCCAGATCGCCACGTCTGCTCCGTGCGCCGCAAGCCCTTCGGCCATGCCGAGGCCAATGCCGCTATTCCCTCCGGTGATCAGAGCAACGCGGCCGGTGAGATCGAAAGGAGAATCGCTGGACATGAGTCGACTGTAGAGCGTCTTAGAAAGCACGATGCAATGCGGCCGAGCCAGAGCACGAAGCACTGCCTACCCGGGCGGCCAGATATCCTGCCCCCAATGGCACTGGATCGAATTCGGACACCCGCTGATCTGCGGGATCTGTCATACGCCGAAATCGATAGCCTCGCCGACGAGATTCGCGGCTTCATCGTCGCCGCCGTCTCCGAGACAGGCGGTCATCTGGGCTCCAACCTCGGTGTTGTCGAGCTGACATTGGCGCTCCACCGGGTCTTCACATCGCCGACCGATGCGATTCTCTGGGATACCGGCCATCAGGCGTACGTCCACAAGATCGTCACAGGCCGCCAGGCACAGTTCGAACAGCTCCGCCAAGGCGGCGGACTCTCCGGCTATCCGAGCCGAGAAGAGTCCGAGCACGACTACGTCGAAAACAGCCACGCCTCGACGATCCTTTCTTACGCATATGGCATGGCCGTCGCCCGCGATGCCGGCACGAACCCGCATCGCCACATCGTCGCCGTCATCGGCGACGGCTCCATGACTGGCGGCATGGCCTACGAGGCCCTCAACAACATTGGCCACGGCAAAAAGCGCGTCATCATTATCTTGAACGACAACGGCCGCTCGTATGCACCGACCGTGTCGAACCTCTCGGCGAGCACCCATGGCCGAGACGAGCAGTCAGCGCACCCCAGTCAGCCGACGTTCACCGACCGCGTCACCGGCAAGCTCAGCAACGCGCTGACCGACATTCGCCTCAACCCGGTGTACGTCCGGCGCCAACGACGTATCGAAAACTACCTGCAGAGCCTGCCGCTTGTCGGTAATCAGGCCGGAGCCGCCATGGATGCCTTCAAGGCGGGGGTCCGTGAGTTCTTGCAGCCGCCGTCGTTCTTCGAGGCGCTGGGCGTCCGCTACGTCGGTCCGTTCGACGGCCACAACGTCGAACAGATGGAGCATGCTCTCCTCAACGCGATTGAACTCAGCGAAGACGGTCCCATTCTCGTCCACATGCTGACGCAGAAGGGCCGCGGGTACTCGCCGGCCGAAGATGACAACGAAAAGCATCTCCACGATGCACCAATTTTCGACCCTGCCGTCGGCCCGCCAAAGGCTGTCTCCACGGGCTACACCCATGCATTCGCCGAATCGATCATCAAAGAGGCCGAAGCTGACAATCGCATCGTCGCGATCACTGCTGCGATGCCCGGTCCAACCGGTTTGATCCCGTTCCAAGAACGGTTTCCCGATCGATTCTTCGACGTTGGCATTGCCGAGCAGCACGCCGTCACCGGCGCCGCAGGCATGGCCATGGGCGGGCTGCGCCCCATCGTCGCCATTTACTCGACATTCCTCAATCGGGCCTGGGACCAAGTCGTCTACGACGTCGCAATGCACCGCCTCCCCGTCGTGTTCTGCCTCGACCGGGCAGGCATCACCGGCCCTGACGGCGCCAGCCACCATGGCGTTTACGACATGGCGCTGCTCTCAAAAGTTCCGGGCATGCGCGTCTTGGCCCCGTCGAGCGCCCAGGAACTCGCGCAGATGCTGCACGACGCTGTCAGGCTCTCCGACGAGGGCCCTGTTGTGATTCGCTATGCCCGAGGCGCCGCACGCCAGGTGACCGAACACGAGGTCGGCTCCGGCCTGCTCGCTCGATCCGTCGTTGCCCCCGACGACGCTGACATGTGTGTGATTGCTGTGGGCAAGATGCTCGAAACCGCCGAGCAGGCTGCGGCACAGCTCGCCGAATCCGGCACGCCGGTCACTGTCTGGGATGCACGCTCGTGCGCCCCGCTCGACCCGGCAATGATCGCAGATGCGGCCCGCCACTCACGAGTGGTCACGATCGAAGACGGCATTCGCGCCGGGGGCATCGGCATGTCGATCGCCGATGAAATCACGTGCATCGATCCGTCGACGGTCGTCAAGGTGCTCGGCATCCCCACCAAGTTCATCCCCCACGACCCCAAGTCGGCGAACCTGCATACCAAGTTCGGCCTCGACGTCGACGGTCTCATCGCCGCACTGCGCCAAGACTGACTCACCCCAACGTCCAACCACGCTCCGACGGCCACGTGGAGCTCGCCAGAGGCGTCGCGAACGCGTAGCATTGTGTCATGACCTGGTTGGCTTCTGACACATGCGAAATCGATGATTTCATTGCGCTCGTCGAGCAATCCGCCGACCTCGCCGACTACCCGCACGCTGCGACAATAGAGCGCGGCACGGTCGTGTACGACAGTTCGGCCCTGCGCGCTGCAACGGTCTCGCCGGGCGGCCGACGCGCCGTCATGAGCGAGCTGGCCGACGTCCTGCTCAACGGGCCCGGAATTGTGGTGTTCCGCGGAGCCTTCGAGCAGCCCGTCGTCGATGCTGCATCGGCGGCGTTTTTCGAACTGATTGCAAAGGAAAAGGCCAACGCCATTGGCGGCGGCGACCACTTCGCCAAGCCGGGGGCCAACGATCGAGTCTGGAATGCGCTCGAGAAACTGGCGCTGCACAACCCGCAGGTGTTCGTCGACTACTACAGCAACGATCTCGTCGACCTGATCAGCACTGCCTGGCTGGGGCCCGCTTATCAGGTCACATCGCAGGTCAACGTGGTCAACCCTGGTGGCGCAGCGCAAGAACCGCACCGCGACTATCACCTCGGCTTCATGACCAACGAGGAAGCTGCGAGCTTCCCCGCGCATGTGCACCGTCTCTCCCCCATGATGACGCTGCAAGGCGCAGTCGCGCACTGCGATATGCCACTCGAAACCGGGCCGACGATGTACCTGCCGCACTCGCAGAAGTACGAGGCCGGTTACCTCGCCTGGCGTCGCGACGATTTCAAGGCGTACTTCGCCGACCACCACGTGCAGCTCTCGCTCCAGCTCGGCGATGCAGTGTTCTTCAACCCGGCGCTCTTTCACGGGGCCGGTACCAACATCACGTCCGACGTCTATCGCATTGCCAACCTGCTGCAAGTTGGCACCGCGATGGGCCGCACGCTCGAAGCGATCGATCGTGGAGCGATGCTCGATGCGCTCTACCCCGTCTTCCTCAACCGTGTCGTGGGCGGCGCCGACCGAGCACTCGTCGACTGCGCTGTCGCCGCTGCTGCTGAGGGTTACCCGTTCCCGTGCAACCTCGATATCGACAAGCCGATTGGTGGGCTCACCCCGCCGTCTGACGCCGATCGAGTTCGCAGTGCACTCGATGCCGGCACGTCGGCTGCAGAGTTTGCCGCCGTGCTGGCCGCCCGGCGTTCATGACATTCGAGCCAATCCGCACCGAACGACTTCTCCTGCAGCTCGTCCGGCGCACAAATGCCGACACCGAGATCCACGGCGACTTGACGTTCAGCGCTCGTTGAGCGCGACCAACCGTTCGAAACGCGGACGGACCACGTCGACAATCAGCCTTGATCGCTCGTCAGCTGGGGCCTTCACCGCTTCACCCCAGAGCGCCCGGCCCACCATGAAGCCAAAGCAACCGGCGTCTGATGCCACCGTGAACTGATCGGCAAAATCGTCGAAGGTTCCTCCCCCTGACAGCATTGCCCAGGGAATTTCCCCAGCGATCTCTGTGACCTCTGCACATGCCTCGGGCGACCCGGGGTATGGCAGTTTGAGCAGATCGGGGCCGAGTGCAGCAAAGCGTCGGGCTGTTTCGACGACGACGCGAGGGCGATCCTCAGGCGAGTCCAGGTCGTAAAACAGCGGTTCCATTGCCAGCGGTAGCCCAACTCGCCGACAATCGGCGAGGACGCCCGCAGCCATTGCTTCCTGCGCTCGGGCCAACGGTCGATCCGGATGGTATGACTGCAGGAGCTTCGCCGACGCCGCACCGGACGCTGCCGCCTGATCGACTGACCAGCCATCGAGGATCGTCGTCACCCCGGCGCCCGGATCGTCAAGGTATCCCTGGGACTCGAGTGCTGCCAGGAAGCCGACGCCGTCGGGCAGCGCGCCCGCGTCGACAACCTGCGGAATTGAGTACTCGGGTTCGAGCATCACGCCGGTCGCGAGGTCAGCAATCGTGCTGACCAGTTCGATCTTCAACGCAGTGATCTCATCGGCGGACAACGAGTCAGGGTCGTTCGGTCGAAGAAACTGACGGAGTGAGTCGCGATGGTCGATCGCGAGGATCGAAAACTTCCCGTCAGCATTCGACAAGTCGCGCAACGTCACTGTCAGCCCTTTGCTGCCGATCCGGCAGCGTCAGGAGGGCGAACCACGGGGAGCTCCCATGCTTCATGGTCCCAGTCGTCCTGGATCCACGTGTGCGCTTCGTCGAAGCACGGTGGTGTCGTGCGTTCGTCGTCGTACAACTCTCCGGCAAGGTAGTTGAGAAACATCATGTGCGAGCTGGGGCAGGCGACCGACGAGTGGTAGCCCTTCGTGACGAGTACGGCCTCACCGTTGCGCGCGGTGAACAGCTCGTCGAAGTTCTCTTCGTCAGTCCAGTTGCGCTGCATCACGAAGCCGTTGTCGGGCTGGGTGCGGAAATAATATACCTCTTCGAGATACGGCGAGCCGTCGCGACCGTCGTGGCGATGCGGCGCCCAACCAGACCATGTCCCACGCGGGACATACACCTCGTACAAGATGAGCCGTTCGGCCTGGATCGGCGGGGCAAGCACGTGGTTGACGTGGCGGTACGCAGCGCCGCCACCGCGCAGTTCCTGCTTCATCTCGCTCGGTTCGATCAGCCGTGTCGGATACTTACCGACTGCTTCGGCCGACCCGATCGAGAACTCGAACCCGCCTCCGGCCGCAACGACTTCGATTGCGTCGCCGGGGGTCACGTAGACGATGTGCGGCATCTCGTCGAACACCGAGGTCCGACTGATCTCGAACGTCTGGCCGCCAGCTCGCACAGTTCCAGCGCCGCGGAGCGGAACAATCGCCGTTTCTTGACCATCACGCTGGTCGATGTGTGTATCACCGTCGTCAAGCTCAATGACCGCGAAGCTCAGGAAGTCCCAGCCGGAGTTTTCCGGCGTGATGTCGATCCGCACCGTGCCGTCGAGGTTGCGCGCCCGGTGATGGCTCGTGTCGGTTTCACGCATCGGGCCCACGGGACGGGCGTGGCGCAGGGGCTGGCCCGAGTGCGACAGCTGCTCAGAAGCGAATCCGGTCATGACTGGTTCTCCTGTGCGTCGATCTCTTGGATGGCAACGGGACGGTTTTCCTGCATCGACCGCAGGGCTGCCTTACCAATGACCAGTGGCGCTCGCCCATCGGCTCCCGATGCCGGGCTGTCGGCGCCGGGGCCGGCAGCCACATAGGCCAAGAAGGCAGCCCACTGGTCGAGATAACTGCGGGCGTAGCGCTCGAGGAAGAAGTTCTGCAGCGGTGGCTGACGGAACCCCTGATCGGTGGCGAGGACTGCATTGAAATCGTGGTGGTTGTTCGACGCAGCCTTGCCGTTGCTGCCGAATGCTTCGACCCGCTGGTCGTAGCCGTACGCCGCGCGGCGGCTGTTGTCGATCGTCGTCATCGCGCCGTTGGTGTGGGTCAGCAAGAGGACGGCAGTGTCGACATCGCCAGCTTCGCCGATCGCTGGGTCGACCCTGACGGCACCCTTGGCATAGACCTCGACCACGTCACTTCCGGTGACGTAGCGGGCCATGTCGAAGTCGTGAATCGTCATGTCGTTGAAGATGCCGCCGGAGACCTTGATGTAGTCGATTGGCGGCGGGCCCGGGTCACGGCTGATGATATTGACGAGGTGAACATCGCCGACCGCTCCGCGTTTGACAGCATCGGCCACGGCCTTGTGGCTCGGGTCGTAGCGCCGGTTGAAACCGATCTGGAGTGGCACGCCCGCAGCTGCGACGGCAGCCAGGCCTCGGTCGACCTCGGCGATGTCGAGCGAGATCGGCTTCTCGCAGAAGATGCCTTTGCCAGCTTCGGCAGCCGCGACCATTGCGTCCACATGCGTGTCGGTACTCGTGCAGATCGC
>CALAHA010000107.1 GCA_937891565.1 uncultured Ilumatobacter sp.
TTGAAGGCAAGGAATATATTGCCCAAGACGGCGACGTGATGGAGTTCCGCTTCAACGTCTGAGCTTTCGGCCTCGGCCGGTTCTCGGGACACTTCTGGGCGGATTCCGCTGTTTCACGTCCCGAGTTCGCTGCGGCCGACGGTCAGCGTGCGTCCGGGACCTCGAGGTGTTTCCAGCGTGCGAGTGCCCGTCGGATGCGGACTGCTGTGCCACCTGGATCGTTGACGATCGACCGATAGCTGAACCGGAGCATCTGCCAGCCGGCGTTGGTGAGGTCGCTGTCTTTGAGGCGGTCACGTTCGAACTGGTTGCGATCGAGGCCGTGTGTTGACCATCCGTCGCATTCCACGAGTACCGCCGTGCCAGCGAAGCGGAAGTCGATCTCCCATCCAGCAATGCGCTCATGAAACGTTGTTGGCGGAAGCTGATGGCGACGGACGAGTTTGGCAAAGACGGCTTCGAGGACCGAGTCGGCGGGTCGATGATCGATCGCCCATTCCTCGATGGCGGCACGGAGCGCAGGTATCCCGGGCCGGCCGCGGTGGCTGTGCTGAACCGTGGCGGCGGTGAGCGCGTCCAGGTTGAGGAGGCGGCGACTGAGCGCAACTCCGACTGCCGGCTCGACCAGTAATGGGTCGTCGGCTCCGAGGTCGCACAGGGTGCGGAGCGGGTCGGTGCAGCGGATTCCGTGGCGGCGTTGGGGCGTGAGTCGTTGACGGTCGGTTGGCCGATGCAAAACGACGCCGGCCAGGCGGGGTCGGCGGTTTCGTTCAGGCACGGTCAGATGGACGAGTGCAGCTGCCGGCTCGATCAGGTTCCACAGCATGGCCGCGGACTGGTGCGAGGCCATTGCTTGGCCCCCTGCGGCCAGAACGGCTGCATGGATCCCTTGGCGTTGATCAGTCGGCGCGCCGGGGAGCCGGGCAACGCAGCGGTGGACCTCAATCAACGAGCCTGCACGTATCGCACGACGCCAGGCGTCGACGCTCAGCCCGGACGCGCCCAAGGTAATGAGGCCGTGATGCTGGCGCGCCCAGTCATCGAAGTCGGAGAGTCGCATGCCATGACAGTGGGCATGGTTGGGGCCGACGAGGAAGCGCCGGAATCTCGGGACGTGCTGATGCGGAATCCGCTGCTGTGCGTCCCGAGTTTCCTGTGACCGGTCTCGAACGGGTGGTTGGGAAGGAGTGTGAGTGAGCGGATCATCAACACCTTGCCCGTCGAGGAATTGCTGATGTGGACGCGCCAGTCAGCGGCGTAATGGGGCGCCGTGCCGCACCCGCTGCCAGAGTGATGGCATGAGTGATGGCATGAGTGATGGCATGAGTAATCGGATGGCAACGGGGACCGCACGAGTGGAGTGGCTGACGATTACGGGCGACATCGACACCTGGCGTTCGCTTGGGTTGTCAGCCACCGACGATGGCTTGATCCCGCTGTTCGGGACGGCGTTGCGGATCGTCTCACCCGAAGCTGAAGATGTTCCCGCTGGCATCGTTGGCTGGGCGCTCTCTGGGATCGATGACACGACCACCTCGATTGCCGGCCTCACCACGACCGTGGTCGAGCAGCTTGCACCGATCTTTGCAACGCATTCGCTCGGAGCACGCTCGATTGACCACGTGGTTGTGATGACTGGCGATCTTGAGCAGACCACCGGTGATGTTGCGCTCGCCACCGGATGTGAACTGAAACGCATCCGGGAGGTCGGAAAGATCCGCCAGGGTTTTCATCGCATTGGACGGGGCGGGCTGATTGTCGAAGTGGTCCAGCACGAAGACGACGACCGGTCCGCTGCGGAGTTCTGGGGGCTCGTGATCATTGTCGAGGACCTGGATGAGGCCTGTGCGCAGCTGGGCGCTGACCGCGTCGGTGAGCCAAAAGACGCAGTCCAGCCGGGTCGGCGAATCGCCACGATTCGCTCCAGCGTGGGCCTTGGCACGGCTGTTGCTTTGATGTCGGCCTGAGGTCTTGCGGACAAAGCGGTTGGGGGATCGCCGCGCGAGCCGTAGCCTGACAGAACTATGTCGAAGAAGACCAGCAAGCGCAAGGCCCGCCTCCGTCGTTCGAAGGCGAACCATGGCAAGCGCCCCAACATGGGCCGCTGACCACACCTCTGAACTGAACATCGCGCCAGGCGCCTGAGCACACCCCATTGCGGGCTGAGCCGGGCGCTTTGTCGCGTCTGGGGCCGAGTGCGGCGGTGCCAGGGCCAGCGTTAGAAAGCGTTAGAAGAGGTCGGGCTGGTCGGCGAGGCAGGGTGCGACGTCGTCTTTGCCCGACAGCGTGGGGCCGCCGGACGGGAGCTGCCACTCGATGGCGAGGTCGGGGTCATCCCAGCGGATTGCACGTTCGCAGTCGGGCGCGTACTGGCCGCTGACCTTGTAGGCAACCCGCACGTCGGGTTCGAGCGTGCAGAAGCCGTGGGCGAACCCGACGGGAACGAGGAGCTGGTTGGCGTCGTCAGCAGTGAGTGTGACCGCGATGTGCTGTCCGAATGTCGGCGAGGCCTGGCGAATGTCGACGGCAATGTCGAGGATTGATCCGTGGATCACGCGCACGAGCTTGTCTTGGGCATGTGGCGCGGTTTGGTAGTGCAGCCCGCGCAACGTGCCGGTGGGCGCTGAGAACGATTCGTTGTCTTGCACGAAGTCGATGTCGATGCCAGCGTCACGCAAGACGTTGCGCTTGTAGGTCTCGCTGAACCAGCCGCGCTCGTCGCCGTGGCGCTTGGCGCGAATTTCGACGACACCGTCGAGTGCTGTCTTGATGATTTCCATGCTCCGGATGCTCTACTTCTTCAGTCCGAGGCGCTCGGTGGCCTGCTTGTCGCGGAGCGGCTGCCACCAGGGCTGGTTGTCGAGGTACCACTGGACGGTGCTGCGGAGCCCGGTGTCGAAGGTGTGCTGAGGCTCCCAGCCGAGGTCGCGCTGGATTTTGGTTTGGTCGATGGCGTAGCGCTGGTCGTGGCCGGGGCGGTCGGCCACGAACGTGATGAGCGATCGCCGGGACGCGCCGGAATCGAGTGGCCCGGCGAGCTCGTCGACGAGGTCGCAGAGGGTCTCAACGACTTCGAGGTTGGTGCGCTCGGCCTTGCCGCCAACGTTGTATGTCTCGCCTGGCGTGCCGCGCTCGACAACGGTGATCAGGGCTGCGGCGTGGTCTTCGACGTGGAGCCAGTCACGGATGTTGTCGCCTTTGCCGTACACCGGTAGCGGTTCGCCGTGCAGTGCGCGGATCGTGACGAGGGGGATGAGCTTCTCGGGGAAGTGGAACGGCCCATAGTTGTTTGAGCAGTTGGTGACGAGCACGGGGAGGTCGTAGGTCTCGCCCCATGCGCGAACGAGGTGGTCGGAGCCGGCTTTGGAGGCCGAGTATGGCGACCGGGGGTCGTACGGGGTGGTCTCGGTGAACGCGGGGTCGTTTGGGCCGAGTGACCCGAAGACCTCGTCGGTCGAGATGTGGTGGAAGCGCTGCACGCCGGCTGCCCGGGCGGCTTCGAGCATCGCGAACGTTCCGATGAGGTTGGTGTGGATGAAGGCGGCGGGGCCGTCAATCGAGCGGTCGACGTGGCTTTCGGCGGCGAGGTGCATGACGGCGTCGGGGGAGTACTCGAGGAACACCTCGGCGATGCGGTCGATGTCGCAGATGTCGGCATGCTCGAACGTGTACCGGGGGCTGTCGGCGATTGATTTCGTCGATCCTTCGGTGGCGGCGTAGGTCATCTTGTCGACGTTGACAACCGAGTGGTCGGTCTCGTTGATGAGGTGGCGGACGACGGCGGAGCCGATGAAGCCCTTACCGCCGGTGACCAAGATCTTGAGGGGTGCGGGCTTCATCGCAAGCCTCCATTGGCGAGGCCGAGGAGGTATTGGCCGTACGTGTTCTTCGCCATCGACTCGCCTGCGGCGCGAAGTGTGGCTTCGTCGATCCAGCCGTTCTCCCACGCGATCTCTTCGAGGCAGGCGATTTGGCTGTTTTGGCGGTGTTGGATGACACGCACGAATTCGGATGCTTCGACCATTGAGTCGAAGGTGCCGGTGTCGAGCCAAGCGAATCCGCGGTTCAACTGCTGGACGTTGAGTTCGCCCCGCTCGAGGTAATAGTCGATGACTGAGGTGATCTCGAGTTCTCCGCGCGCCGAGGGCTTGACGAGTTCGGCAGCTTCGACGACCCGTTCGTCGAAGTAGTAGAGCCCGGTGACGGCCCAGTGGCTGTTCGGGTTCTCTGGCTTCTCTTCGATTTTGGTGGGTCGGCCGTCAGCGTCGAGGTCGACAATGCCGTAGCGCTGTGGGTCTTTGACGTGGTAGCCGAACACGGTGGCACCGGTCGGTCGGGTGGCAGCGTCGGAAACGAGCTTGGAGAAGCCGGCGCCGTAGAACAGGTTGTCGCCGAGGACGAGCGAGGCGCCTTGGCCGTCGAGGAAGTCGGCACCGATCAGAAAGGCCTGAGCAAGGCCGTCGGGGGATGGCTGGGTGGCGTACTCGAGGGTGATGCCCCACTGGGAGCCGTCGCCGAGTAGCCGTTCGAAGCTGGCTCGGTCTTCCGGCGTGGTGATGATCAGTACCTCGCGGATTCCGGCGAGCATGTGCACCGACAGCGGGTAATAGATCATTGGCTTGTCGTAGACCGGCAGCAGTTGCTTCGACGTGCCCAAGGTGACGGGGTGGAGACGCGAACCGGTGCCGCCAGCGAGGATGATGCCCTTCATGCAGCGCGAGGGTATGCGTTCGCAGTCAAGAATCGATGACATCGGTCGCCGAAGCGGCTTGCATCCGGCTTCGGCCACGTGCGAGCGAACTGGTACGTGCAGCTCAGGTTTGATCGAAAGAAGCCAGGTGGGCCTGTCCTTCGGCGCACGACTCCGCCAGTGGGCACCATCGGCAGCTGCTGCCGGGGCGTTTGATCGGCTCACGCTCTCGGGCGGCAAGCGCCACCATCGCGTCGATGCCGTCCAGTGTGCGCCGGACCGCTGTCCGCAGTAATCGCTCGCTCACATCGTCGGTCTGGGCCTCGGCCGCGTCGAGATAGAACGTGGCGACCTTGCGCGGCGGCACACTCCGCACGAGCGTCTCGACGAGTGCATAGAACCCGAGATCTTGGCGATGCCGAGGGCTGACCCGGCCCGTCTTCAAGTCGATAATCACCTTGCGGCTCTCGGCCCCTGATGGTTTGCCGATCATCATGTCGACGCGCGCCCGGAGCAGGATTGGGCCCGAGACCGGCCACTGCGCCGCGGCCTCGGTGACTGGGTTGGCCCGTCGATCGAGTGGCGGGAAGCTCTCGAGGAACTTTGTGACGCGCTCTGACGACAGGCCTCTGACGTCAGCGAGGTCGGCCTCGCCCAGTTCGGCAATCCACATCCCGATTCCACGGTCTTCGTTGGCAAGCCGTGACATGGCTTCGTCGACGAGTTCGATCGGAGATGGCTCGCCTCGCCACCCGAGGTATAACTGGATTGCCCGGTGCGCGACTTGGCCCTTTGCTGTCGCTGGTGTCCATTCGAACTCGTCGGGTGCCAGGAAGTGCGCTTCGCAGTCGAGCACTGAGCCAATTCGATGCTTCGTGACGAAGAGTTCTTGCCCCTCATCGAGCCGTGTGGCGAAGTGATCGAGTGCGGCACGGACCTCGTTGCGAATGTCGGTGACGAGGTCCTGATCGAAGATGAGCGGATCACCCGTTCGTCGAAGCGCGTCGAGGGTCCGTTGCTGGGTCGGGTTGAGTGCAGGAGTTGCGGCTGTCGGGGGCTCGCCGGCGTCGGTCTCGCTCACAAGTTCTGACTGTATCCAACGTGGCCGACCGGTGGCGCCGGACCTGTCCGGGCCCGGCTGAGCGCTCGCCTTGGCTGTGACACCCCATCGTCATGATGGAATCATGGAATTTGCTTCGACCGTCGACTTCGCACAGGCAGCCCGTCTGCTTTCGCGTGCCACACGGCGTCTGAGCTTCACAGCCCCTGGGTTTCGCTGCCCGCCGCGTCTGGTCGGGGTCGATCGGACCATTCGACGCCGCGAAACTGGCTCCGTTGTGTCCGTGCGGGTCAAGGGCCGTCCACAGGCTGCAGTGCTCGCCGACATGATTGAAGGCATCGTCGTGTCGAATGGGCTTGTAGCGCCGGATGCTGATCGGTTGCGAAGCGAACTCTGGAGTGTGGTCGATGCCAGCGTGCTGGCAGCACTCAATGGGGGAGCGGTGCGCGGCGCAGCATGACCTGGCCCGTAACCTGGGCAGCGCATACCCGCCCGGGTGGCGAAACTGGCAGACGCGGGGGGCTTAAACCCCCCTTCCATTCACGTGGAGTACGGGTTCAAATCCCGTCCCGGGCACTCATACGCTGGTGTTATGTGATTCGCAACTGGTTGAGCGGACATGCAAAGCGACCCGATGTTCACAGAATGTGCACAGAAGGGTCTAAGTTGCACTCATTGCACGTGGCACAGCGGCTGCTGAATGCATCAGCTGAGGCCCGTCAACGCTTGATCCAGTGCAGCGCGGTAGCGCTCGACCGATGCAAGCTTGATGTCCTCGTACCCGCGAACCATGTCGGGGAGCTCCGCCAACGCCACCGCGGCGGCATAGTTCTCTGAGCGGACCAGTTCGAGTGTCCGAAGGATGGCTGTGCGGTACTCGTCGGCCAACTCGCGCTCCACCCGTCGGACTTTCGCCCACCGGAACGGATCGGCGACTGTTCCGCGCAGCCGCTTGCTCCGTGCCAGCCCGCGAACAGCGGGCGTGGCCCAGGATCCGATGCTGATCTTCCGGTCGAGTCCGAGCGCACGCATCATCGGTGGGTGCAGCTTCCACGCCACTGAACCGTTCGGCCCAGCAACTTCACGTGCCTCGGCGAGTGCCTCCGGCGAGGTCATCAACCGGGCGACCTCGTACTCGTCTTTGTATGCGGTGAGTTTGTACAGGCCTGCCGCGACCGCATCGAGCAGCGGTTGGCCGACGTCGTGGTGGAGTGTCGACTCGACCGCGGCGACCGGCTCGAGCACGTCGAGCCAGCGAGCGACGTCATCGGTGCCGCCCCACGCAGACAACTCGCCGGCGAATCGGTTCAAGCGCTCACGCTGTTCATCGCTGGTCGCCAGTGCGGCGATTCGTGTGGTCGAGCGCTCATCGATCGCGACCGCCCGGGTGGCGGCTCCGCACGCGTCACTTCCTGCAGCGGCGATCGTCGTCGTGACGACGTCAGGCTGGCTGATCTGTGTGCGACCCCATCGAAAGGCTTGGACGTTTGCCGCGACGGCGACTCCGTTGAGCTCGATGGCGCACTCGACACACTCAGGAGCGATGGGAAGGCACCCGGCCTGAACGGCCATGCCGACGACGAAGACGTTCGCCGCCGCTGCCGTGCCGAAGAGGTGCTCGCAAACGGCTTGCGCATCGGCCCAATGGTGCACGCCCGAGGTGACTGCCGAGATCGCTTCGGCAAGCGTGTCGGCGTGGGGCAACTCGATGGAATCGTCGGTCACCATGTGGCCCGTCGGGGTCGGCGACGTCGAGCCGACGACCACGGTGGTGCTGAGGTCGCAGGTCGCGAGGCCTTTTGGAGATGCTGCGACCAATTGATCG
>CALAHA010000108.1 GCA_937891565.1 uncultured Ilumatobacter sp.
AAGACAAGGAAGGTCGCCTCCTCCTCTCGAAGAAGCGTGCGCAGTACGAGCGCGCTTGGGGCGATATTGAAGCCAAGAAGGAAGCCGACGAAGTCGTTTCCGGTCTGGTCATCGAAGTCGTCAAGGGTGGCCTCATCGTCGACATCGGCCTGCGTGGCTTCCTGCCCGCATCGCTCGTCGAACTCCGCCGTGTCCGCGATCTCGCGCCCTACATCGGTACGCAGGTGCACGCCAAGATCATCGAGCTCGACAAGAACCGCAACAACGTCGTCCTTTCTCGTCGGGCATACCTCGAAGAGAACCAGAAAGAGACCCGCGACCAGTTCCTCACCAACCTCAAGGTTGGCGAGATTCGCGAGGGCACCGTGTCCTCGGTGGTCTCGTTTGGTGCATTCGTCGATCTTGGCGGCATGGACGGGCTCATCCACGTGTCCGAGCTTTCTTGGAAGCACGTCGATCACCCCGGCTCCGTCGTCACTGTTGGCGACCCAGTCAAGGTGCAGGTCCTCGACGTCGACTTCAGCCGCGAGCGCATCAGCCTCTCGCTGAAGGCAACGCAGCAGGATCCTTGGCAAGAATTCGCCGAAGGCCACCAGGTTGGCCAGCTCGTCTACGGCCGAGTCACCAAGCTGGTGCAGTTCGGTGCATTCGTTCAGGTCGGCGATGGCATCGAAGGCCTCGTACACATCTCGGAGATGTCGGCACACCACGTCGACAGCCCCGAGCAGGTCGTCACGCCGGGCGAAGAGCTGTGGGTCAAGATCATCGATCTCGATCTCGCACGTCGCCGCATCAGCCTCTCGATCAAGCAAGCCGCCGAAGGTGGCGAGCTTGCTGCCGAGTACCGCGAGCACTTCGAGGTCGACACCGAGGGCAATTACGTCCAGGGTGAGGCATCGGCCGAGGCTGAAGCCGCATGGAGCGAGTACTACGGCGGAGGTGGCGAGGGCGAAGGCACCAGCGCTCCGACCGACGCTCCTACCGTTGGAGGCGAAGTGGCCGCAGCTCTGGCAGCTGCAGGCGGCGCAACCCTGGCCGAAGACGAGGCTCCCGCTGAGGCAGAAGCTGAAGAGGCTCCCGCAACCGAGTGATCTGGTGCGCTCCGGCGCAGCAATTCTGAAGTGAATGATGCCCGGCTCGCATGAGTCGGGCATCACTCGTTTTCATGATCATCGGCCGAAGTCGCAATGACGGATTGGTCTGAGGCGGCGGCGGCTGGCACCATGTCGTTGTGATCGTCGTTGGACTGACAGGTGGAATCGGAGCGGGCAAGTCGACAGTGTCGAAGCTGTTCGCAGAGCGAGGCGCGGCGATCGTTGACGCCGACAAGATCGCTCGGGAGTTACAAGACCCTGGGACGCCAGTGCTGGCGGCAATGGCTGAGCGCTTCGGCGGGCACGTCATTAACGACGACGGGACGTTGAACCGTGCAGCAGTTGCGGAGATCGTCTTCAGTGACAAACAAGCGCTGAAGGACCTCAATAGCATCGTGCATCCAGCGATGCAGGCGGAGGTCCAACGCCAGATCGACGAGAATGCCGATACCGATCGGCTGGTCGTGCTGGACTTTCCACTTCTCGGCGAGAACCCGCGTCCGGGCCTCGCCGCGACGATCGTCGTCGATATTCCGTACGAACTCGCAGTGCAACGCGTGGTCGAACAGCGCGGAATGAACGAAGCCGACGCGCGTAATCGAGTGAGCAGCCAAATGGGCCGCGAGGAGCGGTTGAAGATTGCCACGCACGTGATCGACAACACTGGCGACCTCGTCGACCTGATGGCTGCCGTCAACCGGCTGTGGGACGAATTGATCGAGTTGCCGGCAACAACGGTGAAGCTCCCGGGCGAACCGGCCGAGGAGCCAGCTGGCGAGATTGATCGATCCGGCGAGACCGTCTGGATCTTTGGGTATGGATCGCTCGTCGGTCCAGAGTCGATGGCCCGCACGATTGGCCGAGTGGCTGTCCACAAGGTTGACTTCTTCCAGGCCGATCTGGCGGGCTACGGCCGCCGTTGGAACTACGGGGTCATGCATTTCGTTGGGCACTGGAAGCGCGAGGACGGTACTGACATTGACGACGGCACGATCGTGGCGCTCGGTGTCGTCGAGTCAGCCGACGAAACAGTCAACGGCGTGGTGGCTTCTGTAGCAGGCGGCGAGCTCGAGAATCTCGACCGACGTGAACGCAACTACGACCGAGTTGATGTCACTGATCTCATCACCGTGCTCGACGACGACGGCGGCACAGTCGACGGTGTGATCTACACCTACGTTCCACGTCCCGCCTCGATCGAGGCCTACGAAAGAGCACGGGACAATGGCACCGCCGGCATCCGCCGCACGTATTGGGATCAAGTCGATGCGGCCTTCGCAGCGTTCAGCGTCGAACAGGTTGAGCGGTATCGGGCATCAACGCCCGATCCGGACATCCCTGTCATCGATTTGCTGGAGGCGCGAGAGCGCTGACGCGGGTGACCTGACGCGATAACGGCGGCGCGCCACCCAGGTGGAACGCCGCCGTTGATCAGTTTCAGTTGATTAGCGGAACTGGTCGAGATCTGCCGCGATGTCTTCTGGGGTGGTCGGCGGCGCGTACCGCTTGACCACGTTGCCGGCCTTGTCGACGAGGAATTTCTCGAAGTTCCAGGCGACGTCAGAGGTCTCGCCTTCGCCAGGTTGGGCTTCCTTGAGCATCTGATAGAGGGGAGCGGCGCCGTCGCCGTTCACTTCGATCTTCGAGAACATGGGGAAGCTCACATCGAACTTCGAGGTTGCGAATTCGAGGATCTCAGCGTCGGTGCCGGGCTCTTGGTTCGCGAACTGGTTGCACGGAAATCCGAGTACGACGACGTCGTCGTTTTCATTGTGAAGCGCACGCAGACCTGCGTACTGAGGTGTGAGGCCTCAAGCGCTGGCGACGTTGACGACCAGCGCAAGGATGCCCTTGAACTGGTCGAAGCCCACCTGCTCACCGGTGATGGACGTCATTTCGAGATCATGGAAGTTGGTCATGGACCCAACATAGTTGGCTCGACCGCAATCGACCGAGTGCCGTTCGAGTCAATGCTGCGGCGATGATGCAGCGATGATGCGGCGAAGATGCGGCGTGGTGGCGTTGAAAAGTAGATAACATCGCCATCGTCATGTCCGATGAACACGAACCCTGCCTGGGCAGCCGAACATTTGCTGTCCAGCACCCTCCCAGTCCGGGCTTACGACGCTAATGGAGATTGCTCTCGGGCTCGTGGGCGTTGCGATCTTGATCGCTGCGAACGGGTATTTTGTTGCAGCTGAGTTTGCGTTCGTCGCGTCTCGG
>CALAHA010000109.1 GCA_937891565.1 uncultured Ilumatobacter sp.
CAAACTCGAACAGCGTTACTGACGTCGAATCCAGTCAGCCCCGTGATCAATATGTAGAAGCGAACACTAGCTGGTAATTCGGCTCGTTCGTTCTCAGGAATCCACCAAAGAGCCCGACGATCAAGCGTTGTCGTACTTGGCAGCTCGGTTGAACGCGGTTTCGATCTCGCGATCGTGGTCACGTTCGGCCAAGTTCTGACGTTTGTCACCCTTGGTCCGACCCTTGGCGAGCCCGATCTCGAGCTTGGCTCGACCGTCTTTCCAATACAGCCGCAACGGCACGATGGTCAGCCCGCCCTGAGCGGTACGCGCATCGAGCTTGTCGATTTCGGCACGGTTCAGGAGCAGCTTGCGTTCACGATTGGGCTCGTGGGCGCCGAAGCCGATTGCGTTCGTGTAGGGCGGGATGTGAATGCCGTCGAGCCACATTTCACCGCGCCTTACGCGGGCGTAGCCCTCGGCGATTTGGGCGTTTCCTTCACGCAGCGACTTGACTTCGCTGCCCGTCAGAACCATGCCGGCCTCGTAGGTGGCAAGGATCTCGTAGTCGCGATACGCGCGCTTGTACGAAGCAATCATCGTGAGGCCGTCGTCTTTGCCCGACCCCTTCTTGGTCTTCTTGCCCTTCTTTGCCATGCCGTGGCCAGGGTATCGGTGCGCCGCGATCGCCGGGGCAAGAGTTATCCGACGACTTCGCGCACGCACGGTCGCCGACCAAGCGGCCGTACCCTTTCAGGCGTGATTGAGATCTCACGCGATGCGTACAACACGATGGTCGGCCTCGCGCTCGACGAATACCCGCTCGAGATGTGTGGGCTCCTTGCTGGGCCGACGCCTGATCGTGCACCGACGTTCACGCCGTGTCACAACGATGACCAGTCCGCCCGGGTCTACACGGTCAATCCGAGAGACTTCATGCGAGCCGAAATGGCAGCAGAAGACCTCGACTGGGAGATCAACGGCGTGGTCCACAGCCATACCCACTCCGAGCCGTACCCGAGCCCGACTGACGTTTCGGCGGCGGTGGACCCCAACTGGCACTACGTCATCGTGAGCCTCAAGCGAGGGTTGCCCGAGGTGCGCAGCTATCGCATCGTCGATGGCGCGATTCTCGAAGAGCAGATCAGTATCAGCTGAGTCAGGCATCTTTTCCGGACCCGCCGTACAATCCTTACCGGTCAGGTCGGGAATAGGTTCCGAGCCAGCCTGGTTGGAAGGACTCATGAATCTCACCGCACCTGCGATGCCCGCAACGATGCACAGCGATGTGCTCGCAATGATTGGCAACACACCGGTCGTCGACGTGTCGAACCTGTCGCCGAACCCGAACGTGCGCATCCTCGCCAAGATGGAGATGCAGAACCCGTTCGGCTCAGTGAAGGACCGCATTGCCAAGAGCATGATCGAGGCTGCTGAAGCCGACGGTCGGCTGCAGCCGGGGCAGACAATCATTGAGCCGTCGTCAGGTAACACAGGTATTGCCCTGGCCGCGATCGCCCAGTTGAGGGGTTATCCGATCAAGATCATGATGCCGACGAGCGTTTCGATCGAACGTCGACAAATGCTCGAGATTTTCGGTGCCGAGATCATTCTCACCCCTGGTGAAGAGGGCTCCAACGGCGCTGTATTGCGCGCCACGGCGCTCGCTGCGGAGCATCCGGAGTGGTACTTCCCTTATCAGTACGCGAACGACGCCAACCCTCGTGCCCACTTCGAAGGCACTGGCCCGGAAATCGTGCGCGACGTTCCCGACATCACGCACTTCGTTGCCGGCCTCGGAACGAGCGGCACATTGATGGGTACGGGCACCTTCTTGAAGCAGTACAACCCAAACATCCAAGTCGTGGCGGTGGAGCCTCCGTTGGGCGAGCGAGTCGAAGGGCTCCGCAACATTGGTGAGGGATACATCCCGCCGGTGTTCGAGAACTGGAACGGCTACGACTTGCTCGACCGCAAGCGAGTTGTTCGACCGAGAGAGTCAATCGAGTGGACTCGCAGACTGGTCAAAGAGTGCGGCATTTTTGCTGGCATCTCGGCAGGTGCAGCATTGGCGGGCGCTGCCAAGGTTGCATCGGAGATTGATTCGGGAACCATTGTGTTCATCGTGTGCGATGGAGGATGGAAATATCTTTCGACCGGCGCATACACCGACGACCTCGACGTCGCTGAAGCCAACGCCGAAAAGATCATCTACTTTTAAGTAAGGCCGAAACTGACCTCCACGGCGGGTGCTGTTCGCGCCGGCTGACTGACCGAGCGCTGCGGAATCGCTACGCTCAGCGCCGTGGATCGGCCAATCGGGATGTTCGACTCGGGTTTCGGGGGCCTGACTGTCGCGAGAGCTGCCATTGACCTGCTGCCCGCAGAAGATCTCGTTTATATCGGCGACACCGGTCGATACCCGTACGGATCGAAGCCACTCGCTGATGTTCGAGGTTTTGCTCGTGAGCTTGCGCACAGTCTCGTTGACGACTACGGCGCCAAAGCGATCGTTGTTGCTTGCAACACCGCAACAGCTGCTGGTCTCGACGAGCTCCGCGCCGAGCTGCATGTGCCCATCATCGACGTGGTTCGGCCTGGGGCCAGCGCCCTTGTGCAGACGACCACCACTGGACGCGTCGGTGTCATTGGGACCGTCGGGACGGTGTCGTCTGGTGCGTACATCCAGGCAATTGCTGCGACGGGTGCCCCTGTCAGTTTGACGAGCGCCGCATGCCCCGGTTTCGTCGAGTTCGTCGAACGTGGCCAGACGGTGGGCGACGAAGTCACGGTGTTGGCCGAACGGCTTCTTGCACCAATCCGTGATGCCGACGTCGACGCACTTCTGCTCGGCTGTACGCACTACCCGTTCCTGGCGAGGACGATTGGTGACGTGATGGGGAGCGGCGTCACTCTCGTCAGCTCGGCGGACGAGACAGCGTTCGCGCTCAAGCAGACGCTGGGCGAGCTTGGCTTGCTTCGTGCCGTTGACCGGCGAGGCCGCCACCGTTTCGTATCGAGTGGCGATATCGACGTGTTCCGCGAGCTCGGTTGTCAACTCCTCGGCCCAGAACTTGACCGAACCGAGTCATGGCCACCGCCTTGCTGAGCGCGTCGACCTCATTGTCCGACGCGGTCCCTCGGAGCGCGTCGCTACAGCGGGTACGTTCACGGACATGACTCGCCCCGACGGCCGCGCCGACAACGAACTTCGCCCCTTCTCGTTCC
>CALAHA010000110.1 GCA_937891565.1 uncultured Ilumatobacter sp.
ACGAAGCGGTGACGTGGTCGCCGAAGCTCGCGGTGCCGTTGTTGAGCGCGGTGAATTTCGGCTCGGCCCCATCGACATGTCGATTGCCTACGGCGACCGGATTGCCCTCGTCGGGGCGAACGGTGCAGGCAAGACAACGCTGATCAATCTGTTGCTTGGCCGCCTCGCACCGTCGGCGGGTTCAGTGCACCTCGGTCGCAGCGTGCAGGTCGGCGAAATCGAGCAGGCCCGCTCGCACCTGCTTGGCAACACCACCCTGGTTCGAGCCTTTATGGACGCCGCTGCCGGTACTGCCTCGGCCGACACGGTTGCCGACACCCGCACGCTGCTCGCGAAGTTCGGTCTCGGCGCCGAGCACGTCAACCGCACGGTCGAATCGCTGTCGCCGGGGGAACGAACGCGTGCATCGCTCGCTCTCCTGATGGCCACTGGTGCGAACCTGCTGGTGTTGGATGAACCAACCAACCACCTCGACATCGAAGCAATCGAGCAGCTCGAACAGGCCCTCGACACGTTTTCCGGCACGGTGCTCCTTGTCACGCACGATCGGTCGCTCCTCGAACGAGTTCGCTTGACCAGGACATTTCGCCTGTCGGACGGTGCGGTCACCATCGAGTCGTGAGGCTCAGGTCACCTGTCTGGGCGGAATGGCTGTGACAGGCGGTGGATAGTCTCGCCGTATCGCAGATCATGAGGTCCTCCAGGCGTTCTCGCCGGCCGTCCGAGACTGGTTCGCGAGCTCGTTTCCGGCACCAACGCCACCACAGATTCACGGCTGGCCGCACATTCAGTCGGGCGAACACACGCTGATCTGTGCCCCGACTGGCTCCGGCAAAACACTCGCGTCGTTCTTGTCGTCGATCGATCGGCTGACCACCACGCCGCGTCCCGAAGAACGATCGCACCGCACCCGGGTGCTGTACATCTCGCCGCTGCGGGCGTTGGCGTTCGACATCGAGAAGAACTTACGGGCCCCGCTCAAGGGCATTGAATTCGCTGCCGAACGCTTAGGTGAGGGCTTCACCGCCCCGGAAGTCGGGATGCGCACTGGCGATACGCCATCCAACGACCGACAGAAGCTGATTCGGCGGCCGCCCGACCTGCTGATCACCACCCCCGAGTCGCTGTATCTGATGTGTACGTCGGCAGCCCGCGAGACGCTCATCGGCGTGGAAACGGTGATCATCGACGAGATCCACGCAATGGCCACGACCAAGCGCGGCGCCCATCTGGCGCTCACACTTGAACGGCTCGAGCTGATCGCCGAAAAGCCGCCGCAGCGGATTGGCCTGTCGGCAACCCAGCGGCCGCTCGAAGAGATTGCCGAGTTCCTCGGTGGGTTCAGCGAACCAGGTGTGCGGCGACCGGTCAAGATCGTCGATGCTGGTATTCGGAAGGATCTCGAAGTCGAGGTGGTCATCCCCCTCGAAGACATGTCGAAGCTCGGTCAGAGGCAGCCGGTCGATCTGCAGTCCGGAACGGCAGGGTTCGGCATGGGCGACTCACGCTCGTCGATCTGGCCGAGCATCTACCCGGAGATTCTCAAACGGATCTTGGCAAACCGGACCACGATCATCTTCTGCAACGCTCGACGCGCAGCTGAGCGGCTGGCGGCGAAACTCAACGAGCTCGCCGTGCAGGAGGGCATACCGGGCATTGTCGATCCCGAGACCGGTCACATGGTCGAAGAGCTCGTCAGGGCACACCACGGATCGCTGGCACGCGAGCAGCGAGTGGTCATCGAAGACCAACTGAAACGTGGCGAACTCCGGGCCATCGTGGCCACGTCGTCGCTCGAACTTGGCATTGATATGGGCGCTGTCGACCTGGTCATCCAAGTCGAATCGCCGGGTGCGGTCAGCCGTGGCTTGCAACGCATTGGTCGCGCAGGCCACCAGGTTGGCGAGCCGTCGCGAGGGTCGATCTTCCCGAAGCATCGTGGCGACCTCCTTGAAGCAGCAGTCGTCACGCGTCGAATGATCGACGGCGAGATCGAATCCAGCCGTTACCTCCGCAACCCGCTCGATGTGCTTGCGCAGCAGATCGTCGCGCACCTCGCGGCAGTCGAAGAATGCACAGTTGCCGAGGTGGCCGATCTGGTGCGGCGCTGCGCGAACTTCGCCGAAATTTCCGACGACCTGCTGAGCAACGTGCTCGACTTGCTCTCGGGTCGCTACCCGAGCGAAGAGTTCAGCGAACTCCGACCGCGCATCGTGTGGGACCGGGTCAACGACACGCTGCGGGCCCGCGAGGGTTCCAAGCGGCTGGCTGTCACATCGGGGGGCACGATTCCCGACCGCGGGTTGTTCGGTGTTTTCCTTCCCGATGGCACTCGCGTCGGCGAGCTCGACGAGGAAATGGTCTACGAGTCGCGCCCTGGCGAAACCTTCGTACTTGGGGCATCAACCTGGCGGATCGAAGACATCTCCTACGAACGCGTCACCGTGACTCCGGCTCCGGGGCAGCCTGGCAAGATGCCGTTCTGGCACGGCGACCGGCCTGGTCGGCCGCTGGAACTCGGCCGGGCACTCGGTGCCTTCGTTCGAGAGATCCACGAGCTCGACGACAAATCGGCCCACACCCGGCTGATGGAGCACTACCGGCTCGACGCGTTCGCTGCGAGCAACCTGGTCTCTTATATCGGCGAGCAAGTCGAGGCCACAGGTGCGGTCCCGGATGATCGAACCATCATCGTCGAGCGATTCCGTGACGAAATCGGCGACTGGCGGATCTGCATTCTCAGTCCGTTCGGCACTCCGGTCCACGCGCCCTGGGCCATGGCGATCGAGCGCCGGTTGATGGAGCTGTACGACATTCCGGTCGAAACAATGTGGGGCGACGACGGCATGGTGCTGCGGCTGCCCGAGTCGGCCGACGAGCTGCCGCTCGAAGCCATTCTCATCGATCCGGAAGACATCCACGAGCTTGTGGTCGAGATGCTCCCGCAAACGGCACTCTTCGCCGCTCGCTTCCGTGAGTGCGCCGGTCGCGCCCTGCTGCTGCCGCGTCGTCGGCCCGACAAGCGCACGCCGCTCTGGCAACAGCGTCAGAAGGCCGCTGACCTGTTGGCCGTCGCGTCGAAGTATCCGACGTTCCCAATTTTGTTGGAGGCCTCGCGCGAGTGCCTCCAAGACGTGTTCGACGTCCCGGCGCTGCGCGAAGTGCTCAGCGACCTGCGGAGTCGCAAGGTGCGAGTGGTCAGTGTCGACACGGCCAAGGCCAGTCCGATGGCATCGAGCCTGCTGTTCAACTGGATCGCTGCGTACATGTATGAAGGCGACGCCCCGCTCGCCGAACGGCGCGCTGCGGCGCTCGCCCTCGACCGTGATCTGCTGCGTGACCTGCTCGGTGCCGAAGAGCTGCGCGATCTACTTGACCCCGAGGTGCTCGCCGATGTCGAGCTGCAACTGCAGTGTCTGACACCAGGCCGC
>CALAHA010000111.1 GCA_937891565.1 uncultured Ilumatobacter sp.
AGGTGCCGCTCGCTCAAGATGAGTACCTGCTTCGGTCGGTCAACGTTGACGGAACCGTCAACCTGCTCGAGGCCAGCGCAGCGAGCGGCGTCCGTAAAGTCGTGCACACCTCGTCGAGCGCCGTGTTCGGTGTCCCTAGGACCAACCCCGTGCTGCCAACTACGGTGCCGTCGCCGATGGAGGCCTATGGCGACGCCAAGCTCGCTGCCGAGTGGGCCTGCCTCGACGCAGCTCGACAGGGCCTCGATGTATCGATCGTCCGGCCCCGCACCATTCTCGGCCACGGTCGCCTCGGAATTTTCGGCATCCTCTTCGACTGGATCGCCGACGGGCACGATCCGATCGTCTTGGGCGACGGCTCCAACCGCTACCAGTTTGTCCACAGCGATGATCTTGCCGACGTTTGTCTGCTCGCAGCCGAGGCTGAATCCCCCGGGGTGTTCAATGTCGGCACCGATCGGTTCGGCACCATGCGCGAAACCCTCGAAAACTTGTGCGCTCACGCTGGCACCGGCTCACAGGTCCGTTCGCTCCCCGCCGGCCCGGCCAGCCTCGCCATGTCGCTGACCGCAAAGCTGGGGCTTGCTCCGTTCGCTCCGTATCACTGGATGATGTATTCAAAGTCGATGTGGTTCGACCTGGAACATCTCGAAACGCAGCTCGGGTGGAAGCCGCAGTGGTCGGCGGATGACATGTTTGCCCAGAGTTACGACTGGTTCCTCGAGCACCGTGCGGCCACGAGTGATGCCAATGCCTCGCATCATCGACGTACCTCGAAGCAAGGCGTGCTGGGGCTCGTGAAACGCATGTCGAGCGTGCTCCCAGCGGCGCGGTGACATCCATGAGCCCGGCGAAATGACACGGCTTGCCGAGCTGCTTCGCCAGCGGTCGACAGCGGTGTCGGTTGCGGTGCTGGCCTGCTTGGCCTACATACCTGCGCTGACGTCTGCGCCGGGTCGGATGCCGACCGACTCAAAGCTGTACGTCTACCTGAACCCGGGTCGCTTCATTGTCGATACGACGACGTCGTTCGATCCACGCCAATTCGCCGGCTGGGTACCGCATCAGCACATCGCCTATCTGTGGCCGACTGCTCCCTGGTTCTGGGTGTTCGAGCAACTCGGAGTGCCCGACTGGATTGCCCACCGACTCTGGATTGGCACGCTCTTGGTGGTCGGTGGGCTTGGCGTGCGGTGGGTCAGCCGAGTGCTCGGCCTGGCGCCTCTCGCCGCACTCGTTGCAGCGCTCGTCTACCAGCTCTCGCCGTATGTGCTGCCGTATATCTCTCGGACGTCGGTCCTGCTGCTCCCATGGGCTGGCCTCGGGTGGATCGTTGGCCTCACCGTCTTGGCAGCCCAGCGCGGCCGATGGCGCTTCCCGGCAGCAATCGCTCTCGTCGTCCTGACGGTCGGTGCCGTCAACGCCACTGCCCTGGCAATGATCATTCCTGCGCCCACGCTGTGGCTCGCCCACGCCGTTTGGAACCGGTCGATTACCTGGCGCCGAGCGCTCGCAACTGCTGGGAAGGTCGCTGTGCTGTCGACCGCCGTGTCGCTGTGGTGGATGGCGATGTTGATCATCCAGGGTCGCCGCGGCGGCGACGTGCTGGCCTATTCCGAATCACTCGAATCGGTGTCGTTCACCTCTACGTCGACCGAGGTACTGCGCGGGCTCGGCTATTGGCTGTTCTACGTGCGCGACTCTTTTGCCGCAGCCACCACCGCTTCACTCGACCATCTGCTCTCCATCCCTGTCGTCATTGCTGGCTTCGGCCTCGTGCTGCTGTGCCTGCTGGGCATTGCGGTCAGTGAATGGGAGCATCGACGGTTCGCTGCGCTGCTCGTCGGGGCTGGCCTTGTATTGGCGGTTGGCGTCCACCCGATCGACGACACATCGCCGCTGATGTCGGTGTTGCTCGGCGACCGCGAAAGCGGCTTGGCCTTGGCGTTGCGCAGCAGCACTCGCGCTGTTCCGGTGCTCATGCTCGGCATGGCATTAGGTGCAGCGTCGCTGGTCGCCGCCGCTCGAACGATGCAGTTCCGGCGCGGGCCGGTCGGGTTCGGCGGGGTGCGCTCATCGGTCGCGATCGCCTCGGTCATTGGCCTCCTCGCCGTCGTCAACCTGCCGGCACTGCGCAACGGTGGTTTCGTCGATCCAGCACTCGAACGCGACGAGCAGCCACCCGCTGCGTGGCTCGATGCTTCGGCGGCGCTCGACGCGCTCCCCAACGGCTACCGAGTACTCCAGATTCCCGGTACCGAGTTCGGTGCGTACCAGTGGGGCTACACGGTCGATCAGCCACTTCCGGCGCTCACTGAACGCCCGCTTTTGACGCGTGACCTTCTCCCGCTCGGCAGCCCAGCCGCAATGGACCTCGTCTTTGCACTCGACGACCGCGTGCAAGACGGAACACTCGATCCCGCCGCCGTCGCGCCGATCGCCCGGCTGCTCGGCGTCGACACGATCTGGCTGGCGAACGATGTGCAGTTCGATCGATTCCGCCTGGCTCGGCCCGAGCTAGTTGCCGACGTACTCGCCCACGGTGATGTCAAGGGCCTCGGCGAACCGACGTCGTTCGGCGAACCGACAGTGATGTTGCCCCGGGTGCCATACATCGACGAGCAGTTGCTCGGCGACTCTCGAATAGGCACGGCCCTTGCGCCGGTCCAGTTGCTGCCTGTCAGCGAATCAGTCCCGACCGTCCGAGTCAAAGATGAGATTGTGGTGGTGTCGGGCAGCGGCGATGGCCTGGTCGATGCGGCTGGCGCCGGCCTGATCGATGGCGCCGAACTGATTCGGTACAGCGCATCACTCGACTCGGCCGAGATGGCCAAGGAACTCGGTAAGGGCGCGTCCCTGATTGTCACCGACTCCAATCGTGACCGTGCACATCATTGGCGGAGCTCCCAAGACGTTCACGGCGCCACCGAGTCGGGCGGCCCCGGGGTCGACGTGCTGCGCTTCGAGGCGGCTGACCAACGGCTCCCCGTCTTTGCCTCGGCCGAGGCCGCAACGCAGACCGTCGCGATCCAAGATGGACCGGTCCGCGCAACTGCCAGCGCCTATGGCGAGCCGTTTGCATATCTTCCTGAGCACCGGCCGGCCATGGCGATCGACGGCGACCTCACCACGAGCTGGGTTGTTGCCGACCGTTCACCCGCGATTGGAGAATTCATCCGGCTCGACGTGTCTTCCGACTTCGACCACATCACCCTTCGCCAGCCAGATTCGGCGCCCGGCACAAGAGTGATCACCGACATCCGCATCGATGGTCTCGGTGACCCGATCAACGTTGCGCTCGATGAACGTTCGCTGACAGGCACGGGGCAACGCATCGAGGTCGGTGGTGCCGCCGGTTCCACCGTTGACATTACGATGACCGGCACAAGTGCCCCCCAGCCACCTATTGCTGGCGCCATCGGTGCTGTCGGGTTTGCCGAAATCGAACTGGGCCTCGCTTCTACAGTCGAAGTGATTCGAGTCCCGACCGATGCGACCCACGCACGTTCCGACAACCCGACGTCGTATGTCTTCTCGCGGCTTCGTGCCGACGCACAAGATCGATTCCGGAGCGATCCGGAGCCGACGCTCAATCGTCAGTTCGACGTGGCTGCCAACATGACATCGAACATTTCGGTGAATTTACGGGTGACGCCGAACGCGTCCGGCAAGCTGCTTTCGGAACTGTTCGACGAGCGGGGGCAGGCTTCTGATCACCTTGCGGGCACCCTGACGGCTCGTGGCTACGCTGCTGCCGACGGCGATCCGGCAACTGCCTGGATCACTCCGTTTGACGATGTCGTCGGCCAATCGCTGACCGATCTTGGCAGCGGTTCGTCAAGCACTCTCCGCCTCACGCAATTGGTGGGCGATTTCTCCCCCGTCACCTCCCTTCGGATCACCGACGGCGATGGCTACTTTGACGTTGGTATTGCTGGGCCTGACGTGACCATCGAGTTGCCACGACCGGTCGACGTGGCGCAAGCGCGCGTGATGATCCTCGAGATCGACGCGCGGCGAACCATCGACCGCCGGTTCGGTGAACCCGTCACGCTGCCGGCAGCGATCAGTTCGATCGACTTTGTCGGCAGCACAATCGATCGATCGTCGACATTCGTAGCGAATGATGACTGCCGCGACGATCTTCTCCAACTCGATGGAAAAGCCTTGGGTGTTTCGGTTTCGCTCGACGACGATGCAGCGCTGTCAGGCGACTACATCACCGTCGATGTCTGCGACGGCCCGTTCGATCTTGTTCCGGGAACGCATCGCCTTTCGACAGCAGCAGGCCATATCACTGGAATCGACATCGACCGTGTTGTCCTGCAACCGGGCGAACGCGCAGCCAGCGCTACGTCAGCAATCGACCCGACCCAAACGGTGCTGGTCGAAGGTGGTCGCCACAATCGCATCATCGCCGTTCCGCCATGCCCGACAGGGTGCTGGGTGGTACTCGGTGAGGGATTCAACGACGGTTGGACGGCACGAACCGCCAGCGGCACGCTGCCTGGGCCAGAACTCGTCGACGGCAATGCAAACGGGTGGTGGATCACCCCGACCGATGCGGCCACGACCGTCGAAATCCAATGGACGCCACAGCGCACCCTCTCGATTGCGCTTGTCGCCTCGTTGCTCTCTGCGCTCGCCGCAATTGCAATTGTTGTGCTTGACCGTCGACGGTCAAGCGATGTGGAGCTGACAGCAATCGCACCCGAGCTTGCGACGTGGAACCCTGACGCCCGACGATCGATCGGCCTCATCGGAGCCATCGCCGCAATCACCGCCGCACTCGTCGCCGGGTGGGTGTGGGCAGTTCCCGCCGTCGCCGTCACCGTCGTTGCCGTTGTTGCGCGTCGTGTTCGAGTCTTGGCAATCGCCGGCTGGTTGATCGTGGCGGGGGTGTCGTCGACCGTCATTTTCGTCGTGGGCGTCGAACGTCCCTTCCCGAACGCCGGCTGGCCCATTCGCTTCGAGTGGCTCCACGGCTGGACCCTGCTGGGCATCATGCTCCTGATGTGCTCGGCGTTGACCAACCGGCGAGAAGCCGCAACCGAAGCCAGCTGTGAGGCGACGTCTGGCGATGAGTGACCGTCGTTATCACCCAGCGCTTGACGGCCTCCGGGCGGTTGCCGTCATCGGCGTCGTGCTGTTTCATGCCGGTGCAACATCGGGCTTGGCCAACCTTGCACCAGGCGGATTCATTGGCGTTTCGGTGTTCTTCACGCTGTCGGGCTACCTGGTGACTACCGTGCTGCTGCGCGAGATCACTGATTCAGGCGGTCTCGACGTCCGTCGGTTTTGGGCACGACGCATCAGGCGACTGGCGCCGGCGTCACTCACGGTTGTGGTCGGCGCAGTCGTTCTCGCTCCCCTGTTCTGGACTGGCTTCCGCTGGGTCGATGCCGCTGCCGGAGCATTCGGCTACACGAACT
>CALAHA010000112.1 GCA_937891565.1 uncultured Ilumatobacter sp.
TCGCGATCTTCGGCTTGGCCTTCGAGATCACGCTGATCAGCGTGGACTTGCCAACGTTCGGGAATCCGACGAGTGCGACGTCGGCCATCAGACGGAGTTCCATCTTGAGCCAACGTTCTTCACCGTGCTCGCCCTGTTCGGCAAAGCTTGGCGCGCGCCGCTTATTTGACAGGAACTTGGCGTTACCTCGGCCTCCACGGCCGCCTGCGACCACTAGCCAACGGTCGCCCTGATTGACCAGTTCGGCCAGCAGCGCGCCCGTGTACAGGTCAGAAATGACGGTACCGATCGGCACTGCGATCTCAAGTGACTCGCCACGCCTGCCGTGCATGTCTTTGCCCTTGCCGTGCACGCCGTTTCCGGCCTTGCGGTGCGGATAGTCGCGAAAGGCCAGCAGAGACGCAACGTTGTGGCTTGCAACGAACCAGATATCGCCGCCGTTGCCACCGTCGCCACCGTTCGGGCCTCCGTACACAACGGGCCCTTCACGGCGGAAGCTGATGCAGCCTGCTCCGCCATCGCCTGCCTTTACGTTCAATTGGCATTCGTCGACGAACTGGGACATCTGCATAAGGCTAACGCCGTACGATGCATGCGATGGATGACTTGCCGTACCTTGATTCGGCCGATGCGCGTGCCGATCGCTGGGCCTCAACCATGGCGGGCCACGATCGAGACGAGATTGTGCTCGCTCACGCCGACTCCAGGGCCGAAATTGGCACCACCAAAATCCTCACTCGCGAGGAACGTGAAAGCCGAGAAGACGCGACGCTTGCGGAGCACGCGACCCGAGCGCATGGTGCTGGCAACCGAGCGATCGAAGAAGCCCCCGACCCGCATCGCACCTGCTTCGAGCGCGACCGCGACCGCATCCTCCACGACACGTCGTTTCGCCGGCTCGCCGGAAAAACACAGGTATTCGTCTTCCCCGAAGATCATCAGCGCACACGGATGACCCATGCGCTCGAGGTAACTCAGATCGCACGGTCGGTCGCTCAGGCACTCGGCCTCAACGTCGCGCTCGCCGAGGCGATGGCAATCGGGCATGACTGCGGGCACGGTCCGGGCGGCCATGCCAGCGAAGATGCGCTTTCGCCCTATCTGGTCGGTGGCTTCGACCATGCCCTGTGGGGTGCCGACGTCACGTTGCAGCCACTCAACCTCTGCGCTGAGACCCTCGACGGCATCCGGAACCATTCGTGGAGTCTCCCGGCGCCGCAAACACCCGAAGGCGAAGTCGTGTCGTGGGCCGACCGCATCGCGTATGTCTGTCACGATTTCGAAGATGCCGTAGCCACAGGCATCGTCACCGCAGACATGCTGCCCGACATCGTCGCCGAGCGTTGCGGACGGGACCGGTCGTCTCAGCTCGGCGCGTTCGTGCGAGCAATGATCGCAGCAGCAGGGACCTCCGGTCGCGTCGGCATGATGCCCGACACGGCAGAGGCGCTTGCCGCCTTCCGTAAGTTCAATTACGAGCACATTTATCTGCGACCTGCGAGCACCCACCAGGCCGACTCGGTCATCGCGCTACTGCGGGCTCTCGTCGAGCACTACGCCGATCGCCCACATTCGCTTCCGACTCAGACAACCCAAGCAGTACTCGGCAGTGAGGTCAACGTGAGCCACATCGATGCAGGCAGCGATGAAGCCCTCAAAGCATCAGTGGCCTACGTGGCCGGCATGACCGACCGCTACGCCTGCCAGCAGGGCATCACGCAGCTGAACTGGGATCCTGCGAAGCTGCCGTTCGCCATTGGAATGTCAGCGTAAGAACAGGGCCCGGATACCGAGGCCCATGATGAACAGCGAGCCCAAGCCGTACAGCAGGTACTGCTTGTCTTTGATGAAGGGGCTCGTCCGGTAGCTATACAGGATGCCAACGGCAACGATGGTCGTAAATCCGTAGAGGGCGTGGAAGTCGTCGAGTTCGAGTTCGTAGCGGCTGACAAGCAGCACGCCGACGATCGCCGCAGCAAACACCGAGATTTGGGCAACCCCGATGGCCCACCAGATCGCCGCTCGGCGGAGCCCCGGCACATACTGCGCTGCGAGCGCCCAGCAACCCACCAGCGCGTTGCTGACTATGAGGAACCACCCCAGCTGTGAGTGAAGGTTTTGCAGGGTTTGCATCAGGTCGGGATTTCGCAACTCGGGCCACCGATGAGCTGCACGACCGGCGAATCGTCAGCGAGAGCAGCGACGAACCCACGGAAGTTGTCGTTGACAACGAAATTGGGGGGCACAAAATCGTCCGCTGGATTGAGCATGAGGCCGCGATAAGCAGATTCAACTTCGATGATCGGGGTGCCCAGACCGACACCTTCGACGGTCAGTAAACCAGTCGGCGTCGCATCGAGCTGAGCGGCGGCCCCGCCGTCGAAGCGGTACAGGCCATAGCGGTAGGAGAAGAAATGGCGACGCCCTTGCAGCACCTTGGACACATCCCCGAACGTCAGCTGCAAAGCGCCCCACGAGACGATGCGCAGCTCGCTCCCTGAACAGGCACTGATCTCGAACGGGTCGACCCAGCCGGTGTCGCCGGTCGGCGCCCCAATGAACGAGGTCAGGTAGGCAATGACGCCTTCCGGCTCGCCGGTGAACACGGCGGCGCCGATTCCGTCGTCACTCAGCCGAAGCGCCTCGACTGCCGGGCCAACTGGCGACGCAGTGCCGCCCGAAATCGTTGTCTCAGCCAGCGCCGTCGTGGTGTTTACCGGCGCCGTCAATGTGGTTGTGGTCGAAGCAGAAAACGTGGTTGTCGTGTCCTGCACAAATGCCGAGTCACGAGGCGCATCGGTGGTCGGCGGGACGTTCGTGGTCGTTGTTGTGGGCAGCAGGGTCAGCTTGGTCGTGGTGGTCTGCGCCGCATTGCCGTCGTCCCCGCCACCGCACGCGGCGAAAGCGACGCATGCAACCAGAACGAGACCAATTCGTTTCATTGCCCCATCTTGTCTGCCCCGAGGGTCGGATGAGGGTCGGATGAGGGTCGGATCAGGGTCGGATCAGGGTCGAATGAGGTCGAATCAGTGCGCATACCGCCGAATGGATGCAAATCGGTCACGGTCAATCGAAGAGCCAACCGCGCTGCATCGGCGGTGCGACACCCCGCTCGATGTACGACTCGAATCCAAACATCGCAGCGAAGGCCTCCGGAGGCATTTCGAGGAAGAACGATTGGTCACTGATCTGGCTCCGGTGACACGTGATCGCGGCTCGCTTCAGGTCGACGTAGCCGGTGACATCGACTTCGAGGGTCAGCTCGGCTTCGGGCATGCCAAACGGGTTGCCGTCGTCAGCCGGGCCGGCCGGATCGAACGGTTCGCCGTCGACGTCGCCCTGCGGCAGGGTCATTCCTGACTCCATTGCGTGCTGCATCATTGCGACGACTCGGTCGCGATTCATCGTGGCCTCGAAGAGCCGAATACTGCTGCCTTCTGCAGCAATAATGTCGGCTGCGGCATTGCCGACCTCGTGCACCTTGATGTGGTCCGGATGGCCGTAGTTGCCATGCCAGTCATACGTGGTGACGACATCGGCGTCTTCTTCGCGGAGCACCGCTGCGAGCCGTGCGGCGGCTTCATCGAGGTCGGCGCGCAGAAAGCTCTCGGGGTCACTGTTCTGATCCCAACCGGTCATCCCTGAATCCTTGTACCCGAGGAAGACAACGCGGTGTGCCCCGAGTGCCTCGATCGACGCTTCGGTCTCCTTGCGGCGGCGATCGACAAGGGTCTCACCGTCGGCGAGATCGTCGGGCACTTCGCCGTAGTCACCGTTTGTTGCGACGACCAAAACGACCCGATGCCCTTCGGCCGCAGCACGCGCCATGGCGCCACCAGTGGCGATCGCCTCGTCGTCGGGGTGAGCATGGAAACAGACGAGTGTCGACATCGCCGACATTGTCGCAGTCTTAGACCGTTGCCGCTACATCCGCAGTGTGGTCATTCGGCGTGCCGTACCGCACCTGAGTCGAGGAGCTGGCCAATCCGCTCGGCGTTGACGCCCCAATCCGCAAGCACCTCACGCGTGTGTTCGCCAGCGTGGGCTGGAAGCTGTGTGACCTCGGCAGCTGTGCGGCTAAATCGTGGCGCCGGTGCCGGCTGAACGGTGCCGCCAAGTTCGATAAAGGTCTGGCGCTCAACGTTGTGCGGATGTTGCGCTGCTTCGGACATCGTGAGGACCGGCGCGAAACACACATCGGTCATTTCCATCAGTTCGCACCATTCGTCACACGTTTTCGTCTTGAACAGCTCGGCGATCCGAACCTTGAGTTCGGGCCATTGCGTGGCGTCCATTTGGCGGGCGAACTGCTCGTCGCCTTCGAGACCCGTGAGCCGCATCAGTTCGGCGTAAAACTGCGGCTCGATCGAACCGATTGAGATGTACCGACCGTCGGAACATTCGTACACGTCGTAGAAGTGAGCGCCGGTGTCGAGCAGATTCGTGCCAGGGTTCTGCTCGTCGAAGATGCCAGCAGCCTGCATTGACCAGAACATCGTCATCAACACTGCGGTCCCGTCGACCATCGCCGTGTCGATGACTTGGCCCTGGCCACTCGTCTGGGCTTCGAGCAGCGCTGCAACTACGCCGAGCGCGAGGAACATGCCACCACCGCCGAAGTCTCCGACCATGTTGAGCGGTGGAACCGGGGCTTGCCCGGCCCGGCCGAAGTGAGCAAGTGCTCCGGCGAGCGAGATGTAGTTGATGTCGTGGCCAGCAGCTTGGGCGTACGGCCCGTCTTGACCCCAACCGGTCATCCGGCCGAAGACCAACTTTGGGTTCCGTGCAAGGCAGACGTCTGG
>CALAHA010000113.1 GCA_937891565.1 uncultured Ilumatobacter sp.
AAGATCGGAAGAGCGTCGTGGCGGGCGATGACCGTTTTCGGATGGCGGCCGGCAAGCCGGACCGCACCCGATTTGTCACCGTTTCACGCTGACCCGGTTACCCGTGCCATCAAAATTGGTGCCAAAGCAGATCCGTCTGTCCAAGGTTCAGTTGGGGTGTTCCCTGGTCAATCGGTTCTGCACCATTGCGCCGATGCTGTACGCCGACCCGAAGATCGACATCCAGTTCGGTTGCCTCGCTGACCCGATCAGTTTCCCGAACGACTCGGCAGGTCTCCGTCTTCTCCTGATCCCCAAAGGCACCTGGCGACTCGGTCTGACCCCACACCTCGATTGGTTACCCAATCTCGGTGCCGACTCCCCGTTGTTCGTGTTTCACCCGAAGGCGCAGTACGAACTCGGTCTGAGATGGCTGTGAGCTCTGTCCTGTTCCGAATCCGCTGCACCACGACGGCGGTGTGGGTTCGAGCCGAAGCCCCATCCTCACCACCCCGGTTGGCGTGCGCTTTCCGGAACATCTTCCAGTAAAGACGCGAAAAAATCGACCGTCAAGGGGTTTTCAGAAAGACACAGGGTTATCCCCGAAGATTTCTTGTTACCCCCAGATTTACGACGCTCATCCACTGGTTCCACACCGTTCGTGCACACCCTGTCCACATCTTGCAGCCATGAAATTTGCGGTGTTTGGGGAATTTGTGACGTCGGGGGCTGCCCGTATGCTGAAGGAACTATGCGACACGTCGAAATTTTTGACACGACTCTGCGCGATGGCTTGCAGGTCGAAGGGGTGTCGGCGACCGTCGACGACAAGCTGCGGATCGCCGAGCAGCTCGATCACCTCGGCGTCCACTACATCGAAGGCGGTTGGCCCGGAGCCAACCCGAAGGACATCGAGTTTTTTGCACGCGCCATGACGGAGCTGAAGCTCACCACGTCGACGCTTGTTGCATTCGGTTCCACCCGCCGCCCTCGTGGCAAGTCCGATGAAGATGCGACGCTGCGGAACCTCATCGAGGCGAACACGGCTGCGGTGTGCATTGTTGCAAAGAGCTCCGAGTATCAGGTCGTTGAAGCAATGCAGACGACACTCGACGAAGGTGCGGCGATGATTGCCGACAGCGTCCGATTTTTGCACGGGGAAGGACGCGGTGTCCTGGTCGACCTTGAGCACTTCTTCGACGGCTACAAGTCCAACCCTGAATTCTCGTTGCGGGCAATCGAAGCGGCCGTGGTCAATGGTGCATCCCATCTTGTGCTGTGCGATACGAACGGAGGCACCCTTCCCGACGAGGTGTCGGCCATCGTTGCTGACATTAAGGCCCACGTCGGCAACGACGCCACGATTGGTATCCATTGCCACGACGACACGGGTTGTGCTGTGGCGAACTCCATGGCGGCAGTCGAGGCCGGCGCCGGTCACGTGCAGGGCACGTTGAACGGCCTGGGGGAGCGGACGGGCAACACCAACCTCACGACGGTGATCCCAAACCTCCAGCTCAAGCGTGGCTACCAGTGTCTTCCAGAGGGCCGTCTGGCTCGCCTCACATCGGTCAGCCATCACGTGGCCGAGACGTTGAATCGGGCGGTCAACCCGCAGGCTCCATACGTTGGTTCGTCAGCGTTCGCGCACAAGGCCGGGCTGCATGTTTCAGCGATCGCCAGAGCGAAAGATGCCTACGAGCACATCGACCCGGGCGCTGTCGGCAACGGCACCCGCTTCGTCGTGTCTGAAATGGCCGGCCGAGCGACGATCCAGATGAAGGCCGACGAATTGGGCCTCGAAATTGACGGAGCACAAATTAATCAGGTGATCGATGATCTCAAGCGGCTTGAGCACGAGGGCTATCACTTCGAGGCGGCTGACGCTTCGCTCGAACTTCTGATGCGGCGAGCCATCGGCAGTGTTCCCGAGTTTTTCGAGATCGAGTCGATGCGCGTCATTACCGACGAGGTACGCGGTGGCCCATTCAGCACCGAAGCCACGGTCAAGCTCTGGCTGGGTCACGGCGACGCTGCTGACCGGCGCGTGTCAATCGCGGAGGGAAACGGCCCGGTCAATGCCCTCGACACGGCATTTCGTTCCGCTGTCGGCGAAGCATTCCCCCAACTCAGCAGAATTCATCTCATCGACTACAAGGTCCGGATCTTGGATGGCGGCAGCGCCACCGGGGCGACCACACGTGTACTGCTGTCGGCAACCAATGGTGAGCTGGACTGGACGACGATCGGTGTGAGCGCGAATATAATTGAGGCGTCCTGGCGTGCCTTGGAAGACACCCTGATTTACGGGTTACTTCACACCAGCTCCTAGCGAACCTACGGACTGCGGTTTCTGCTCGCAGTATGTGGCATAAATTCACAGCGAGTGAATTGCAAACGCTTTGTGTGTCCTGTACCTTGACGGCATGAACTGGCGATTGCTTGACGAATATGTACGAGTTGGCATCGAATGAGTGGAAAGACGGAGATGCTGACAAGCGTCCCAAATGCTGACGGGGTGTTAACGGACCAGGTACTCGATGAGGCAGTGACCGGGGACGGTCGCGTTGCTCGGCGTGAGCGAAATCGTTCCGCTGCCCTCGATGCTGTGGTCGAACTGTTCGAGGCGGGCAACACCGAACCGGCGATCGAAGATGTGTCGGCCCTCTCAGGTGTGTCATCGCGGTCGATCTACCGATACTTCCACCATCGTGACGAGTTGATTCGTGCCGCAATGTGGCACCTCATGGCCCGGGTTGAGCCGCAAATGCAGCTTGCCGACATTGGTCAGGGTCCGCTCGACGAGCGGATCGACAACTTCGTCAAGCACCGGCTTGCTGTGTTCGCGATGCTCGCACCAATCACTCGTGCAGCCCGGCGCTCTGCCCGCTCGCTCGATCTGAGCAGCGAGGAGTTCGCAGCCTTTCAAATGGTACTTCGTCAACAGTTTCTCGATCAGTTTGCGCCTGAGTTCTCGACGCTTGCCGACCGGGCACTCACTCGTGCCGTGGTTGCGGCCGAAATCGCGTTCCAATTCGACTCGTTCGAGTACCTCCACACCTCGTTGGAAGGAAACATGGACGAAATGGGCTACCTGCTCGGCCGACAACTTCGGATCCATCTTGGGGGACTGCGATGACATCGGACCTCTTGGATCCGGCATCGACCGAGACCCGCATCGACGGCCGGATTGACCGGCGCCTGCGTAATCGTGAGGCAGTGCTCGAAGCCACAATTAAAATGTTCTCCGAAGGCGAGGTCATTCCGGCATTGGACGTCGTCGCCGAGCGGGCTGCGGTGTCGTTGCGGTCGGTGTACCGATACTTTGCAACGCGCGATGAGTTGATTCGGGCTGCTCTCGAACAATGGCTTCTGCAAGAGGCACCGCATCTCGTAACTCAGCCGCCGATTGAAGGCGACCTTGCCGAGCGCATCGAGTATTTTTGCGGGCAGCGCCTGGCGCTGTACTTCCGATTTGCCCCGCTGGCACGTGTGGCGCTGGTCCTCGACGAGACCGATCCACTCGTGCGAGACCTCTTCGATTACGGCCGGGACTCCCTGCGCGACCAGTTCGCTGCACAGTTCGAGACCGAACTGGGATTGCTCGGACACCGAGATTGGGAGATGGCCACGACTGCAGCAACGCTGCCGTTGCAGTTCCATTTGTTCGAGTACATGCACGTTGGCTGCGGTTTCGATGCGGCAGAGATGCACAAGCTCATCGTTGAGCAACTGCAGCTTCATCTGTCGGCACTCTGACCGGCGGGCCGACCGACGCATCGCTTTGCGTCGCAGATCCTGTAGAAAGGCATCGATGGCAGCCCCGAAGTTCAGCCCTGTTGCAACAACTGACCGCGCCCGCGGCTACGAATCACCGGATCACGTCCCGGCGAACTGGATGCCGGATCGACCGGCCGAGATCGCTGGGTTCCAACCGTCCGGTCCACGACGCGGCAATCACGGCCCCGACCAGGGGTTTGCGTTGCGCATCGCTGCGCGGCTCGCCCCCCAGATCAAGCTGCAGCCCGGCGAGCATCTCGACGATGCCGTTCGCGGTTGCCTGGGCATCGCGCTCGGGCGTGCTTCGCTGTTCTCTCGCGCACCTGTCGTGCACGACGTCAGGCTGGCCTTCACGATCTGGGGCTACTTCGATGAGCAGCCTCCAACCGAACTGATCGAGCTGCGAGCGAAGCTTTTTGCAGGCCTTCGACACGTTGGTCATCACTACACCGAAGCCCGCGTCGTTGCCGACATGGTGCCGGACGCAACACTGCAGCTGACGCCTGAGGCTGCTGCAGCGAAGTACCCAGCGTCTTGGCGCGAACTCGTCGGCGCCTGACCGCAGCGGTCGCCACATGACCGCGCTCCCCGCGACCCGGTACCTTCGAGCCCCGGGTATTGATCTGCGTACGACCCTGCAGATGATCGGGATTTATCGCAATGACCCGACCCACGCGACGACGGCAACGAGCTTCGCAAAGGCGGTGCTCACTCCCGACGGTCCTGCAACGATGCGGCTGTCGTGGAACAGCTCCGGCGATATCACTGCCGAGGCGTGGGGTGCCGGCGCCAAGTGGCTGCTCGACTGGGCGCCACACTGGGCAGGGCTCAACGACAACATTGCTGGGTTTCACCCGGGGTTGCATCCCCGAATCGAGCAACTCTGGCGGTCACACAGCACGACGCGCCTCGCTGCTGCGGGAGTGATCTGGCAAGAGCTCGTTCTCGTGTTGCTCGGTCAGCGGGTGACGACTGAAGAGGCGTCAAAGAGCTGGAATCGGATGTGTCGCACTTGGGGTGAGCATGCACCG
>CALAHA010000114.1 GCA_937891565.1 uncultured Ilumatobacter sp.
TGATCGATGAAGCCGACCAGATGGCCGACATGGGCTTCCTGCCCGCCGTTCGTCGTATTGTCGGCCAGACCGCTGCTCGCCGCCAGGTATTGCTGTTCTCGGCCACGCTTGACGGCCCCGTCGCCAAGCTCGTTGCTGACTTCCAAAACAACCCGGTGCGTCACGAAGTGGGCCCGAAGGGCCCCGACATGAGCCTCGCCGATCACAAGTTCTGGCTCGTCCAGCGTGAGCAGCGCCAGCAGGTGTGTGCCGATGTGATCACCAAGATGGGTTCGACCATCGTGTTCACCCGCACCCGTCATGGCGCCGACCGCCTTGCGAAGCAACTCGGCAAACTTGGCGTGCAGGCCGAACCAATCCATGGCGGACGCAGCCAGGGCCAGCGCGATCGTGCGCTCGCCGCATTCAAGCAGGGCAAGGCCGCTGCACTGATTGCCACCGATGTTGCCGCACGCGGTATCCATGTCAACGGCGTCAACTGCGTCATCCACTATGACCCGCCGGCCGAGAATTCCACGTACGTGCACCGTTCGGGCCGTACCGCCCGCGCTGGTGAGTCCGGCACGGTCGTCTCGCTGCTCGAAGGTGGCCAGAAGAAGGACGCCAGCAAGCTGCAGCGTGCGATCGGTCTGAACGAGCCTGTGACCGGTCCCGATGTCGATCTGCTGATCGACCCGCCGGTCTCCATGCGTCGCGAAGAGGCCCCGGTGGCTCGCAAAGAGCAGCCTGACGCCAAGGCCGCGGCGAAACGCGAGCGTCAACGCGACGAACGCTTCGAGACCGAGCGCCCCGAGAAGGCCGACCTGCCTGCTCCCGATATGTCAATCGGCAACGGCACCGTCAAGTTCTTCAATGGCGGCCGTGGCTACGGCTTCATTGTTCCTGATGCCGGTGGCAAGGACCTGTTCGTTCATTTCTCGAACATCATTAAGGGCGCAAGCCGTCGCAACGACAGCAACCGCTCAGAAGGCGCCGACCGCGACTTCATGACCCTCGACAACAACCAGCGCGTCGCGTTCGACGTGCGTGACGGCAAGAACGGTCCCGAAGCATTCGACGTTCACGTCGCTTGATTCGACCGGTCTCGACGACCCCCATTCCCGTTGAGTCGGTAGTACGTTTTCTGACTAACGGCTTACTTCTACGAATCGTCTCATGACCCCTCGATCAACACATCGAAGCCCTCGTCGGCGGGAGCCTCAGCGCGTCGAGGCAACCAATCGCGCACCGCTCATGATCGCGGTCGCGTTGGTTGCCGGCATCTTGGGTATTGGGTTTTTCGGGGGCCGAGGCGATTCGTCGCCGGCGTCGCAGGCCGTTGCTCCGCTCGAGCCTTTCGTGTCCTTGCTGGGCGACGAGCAAACGACGACCACCTACCCAACTCCTCTCACCCAAGCGCCTGACGCGGCACCTGACCTGCCAGCCGTCGACCGCACGCTCCGTCAGGGGCTTGCCGGCGATGACGTCAAGATGTTGCAAGAACGGCTCGTGAGCCTGGGGTTCGACCCGGGCCCTGTCGACGGTATCTATGGCGGATTGACCACTCAGGCCGTGTGGGCGTTCGAAAAGCTGGTGCTCGGGACGCCGCGTACCGAAGCGACTGGGGTGATTTCACCCGAATCCTGGGAAATCTTGCGCCGTGATGTCACGATCACACCACGCCGCTCGACCAACGGTCAGGCCGACCACACCGAGGTGTACTTGCCCGAACAGGTGATGATTGTGTTTCACAAGGACAAGCCGGCGCTCATCTCGCACATCTCGTCCGGCCAGCTGACCGCTGACGGCAAGCCGGAGGAGTACTGCGAAACCGCCTTATTCGACACCGATGCCCAGGGCCGCGAGCTCGACGAGCCGGTCACCAAGCAGGTCTGTGCGCTCGCCAAGACTACGGGTGGGGTCTTCAAGTACCGCCGCCAGGTAGAAGGTAAGCGCGTCAGCCCGCTCGGTGGCATGTGGAACCCGGTGTACTTCAACTATGGCATCGCCGTGCACGGTGCAGAGAACGTGCCGCTTGAACCAGCATCACACGGTTGTGTTCGCATGCCAATGCACATTTCGGAGTACTTCCAGAGCATGGTCAGCCTCGGCGACCGAATTCTGGTCTGGGACGGCATCAAGGAACCCGAGGAGCAGACCGAGCGTGACTCACTGCCGTCGTTCGACTATGCCGACCCGAACGCCACGACGACGACCAGCAGCACGACCACGACTACCACGACTGCTCCGGTCCCAACGCAGGCCCCGGCCACGACGGTCAAGCCGACCACGACCACCACGTCAGCGACAACCACCACCACGACAACTTCCTAACGCCGTTGCCAGTGGTGCTCGGTCTACCGACCGACTCGCTGTCACACCCAGGTCACACCCAGGTCAGCTCGGTGTGACAGTACGGAGTTGCGACGTTTTTGTCGTGCGGTGTGTCGGCGAGGAACGCCATTGCGCCCGGTAGCTCGTTGAACACGGAGCTGAAATTCTCAGCACCCATGACGGGGTTCGGGAGTCGCACCACGCTTTTTGGCCCGGCGACCTCACGTGCCAAGTCGAGTGTGAACTCGGCGAACTTGTTGTCGTTGGTTGTGACTGGATAGCCGTAGATGATTTCGACGTTGCCGTCGCAGCCGTGGGCCGCGATGATGTTTTTAGCAACCCGCTTGATTCCGTTGTCGACGTGCGAGCGCACCGCCGCAGCCAACTGACTGGTTTGCTGGTTGTTGGTCGGGTCGTTCTGGATTGACGGTACCGCAGATCGATTCTTCCGGATTCGTTGGATCTGGCCCCACTGTTCCGATGAGCGGCACACCGGTCGCCTTACAAGCACAGAAATGAGTACCCGATGACGATGTACGGAGCGAACCCCGAACAGCTGAGCAATCTTGGCACGAGCTTGACCCGCCAGATCGAATCAATCAATCAGGTGATGACCACAGTCGACGGCGTGCTCAACGGCACAACTTGGCAAGGCCCTGCCCGTGATCGTTTCGTTGAGGACTGGAACACGTCATTTAAATCGGCGCTCGGGAAGCTGAATGATGCGTTCGGCATGGCCGGTAAAGACTGCACAGCTCGGGCTGATGAACTGCGTCGCGTGATGGGCGTCGGCTGACCGATCTGACCGATTTGACCGCCCTGTGGGTCGGTGGGCGTTCGGTCGAATAGTCTGGATTGGGTGACGAACGAGCGCGACCCTCTCGCAGGTGTTCATCCCTTGGTACTCGCAGCCAAACCACTCGTCGACGCGGTCGGTGCTGCGTTCATCAATGTCGACCACGCCGAGCCGAGTGACGTTCCGCTGGTTTGGGAAGGCGTGACCGTCGCCGCAGTGCGGCTGCCGCCGCTGCACGGGGCGCTCGACCGGCTGATCGATTCCGTTGAAACCGAACTCGGTGACACGCTGCCGATGCTCTCGCGTGAAGGCAAACAGCGGGCGATCCGCATCCTCGACGAACGCGGCGCGTTCATTCTGCGGCGTGCTGTCGAAGATGTTGCTGACGCCATGGGCGTCAGTCGGATCACCGTCTACAACTACCTCAATGCGATTCACCGCTGAGTCCTGCCAGACTTGGAGCACATGACCCGACTCGACGATTTTGACCTGGTTGCGTTCGACGCGGACGACACGCTGTGGCAGAGCGAAGATTCGTTCAACCGAGCTGAGCTGGCGTTTTTCGAACTTGTCGGGCCCCACTGCCCGGTTGGCGTCGATGTGGAGGAGGCGTTACGGGCAGTCGAGCGTGCCGACCTGTCGGTGTCCGGCTACGGGGTCAAGGCGTTCACCATCTCGATGGTTCGTGCGGCGATCAGCGCATCAAATCGCACCGTGCCGGTCGAGGTCATCGAGCAACTGGTCGAGATAGGCCAGCACATGTTGACCGAACCGGTTCGTGTGCTCGATCACGTGCCCGAGGTGTTGGCAACAGTCGGTGCTGAGAAGCGCATCGTGATGATCACCAAAGGCGACTTGGTGCATCAGACCCGCAAGGTCACCACATCAGGGCTCGAACATCACTTCTCTGACATCGAGATCCTGCTCGAAAAAGATTCGGTCGCGTATGCCAAAATCTTCCACCGCCTGGGCGTGGAGCCGGAGCGGGTGCTGATGGTCGGCAATTCCGTGAAGAGCGACATTCTGCCCGTGCTGGCCCTCGGCGGGCACGCCGTCCACATCCCCTATCACATGACCTGGGAGCTCGAACACGTCGATGAGCACGACGAGGAATTTGCCGAGCTCGCAAGCATGGGCGACCTGCCCGGATGGCTGGGCATTTAGAGCCGTCGGAGTTGCACGCGGTCGACCCGGTGGTCGGCGGTTTTGTGCAAGATCAGCGATGCGCGATCTCGGGTCGGGGCAATGTTCTCAGCAAGATTGCGGCCGTTGATCTCACGCCAGATTCCTTTGGCTGTGGCAACGGCTTCTTCGTCGCTGAGATCGGCGTAGAACTTGAAGAAACTGTTCGGGTCTTGAAAGACCGATCCCCGGAGGGCGAGGAACCGGTCGATATACCAATTCTCGATGTCGGCTTCGTCAGCGTCGATGTAAATCGAGAAGTCGAAGTAGTCCGAGACGAACTCGCTGAATCCTTCAGCCGTTTGCAACACATTGAGTCCTTCGAGGATCACGATGTCGGGCTGACGTGTGACGACGCGCTCGTCGTCGACGATGTCGTAGACGACGTGGCTGTAGACCGGAGCTGTTACCTCAGCCCGGCCGCTCTTGATATCCCGAAGCACACGCAGCAACTCCCGCGTGTCGTCACCCTTGAAGACCGGCTTGCCGGACAGCAGG